>NZ_RZSV01000331.1:0-4654 GCF_004023205.1 Mesorhizobium sp. M1A.F.Ca.IN.020.03.2.1
TCCGCGAGATGTTCGAGCTGCGTTCGGCGGCTGCCTTCGTCGCGCTGCCGGAGGATAGCGCGGTCTGGGCCGATCTCGACCGGCTGGAGATCGAACATCGCCAATTGGCGAGCGAGATCGCGACGCGCTTCAACGAATTCTCCGAGCTCGATGAGCGCTTCCACCGGCTGATCCACCGCGCCTCGCACAATCGCTTCATCGTCGATTTCTACGATGTGATCGCGATGATCTTCCACTACCACTACCAATGGAACAAGGCGCAGGAACGCGAGCGCAACGAGGTCGCGGTCCAGGAGCATCTCGCCTATATCGCGGCGCTGAAATCGCGCGATCCCGCCAAAGTGGACGCCGCCTGCCGCAAGCACCTGAAGTCGGCCCGCCAGACGCTGTTGAGCTCCATTCCGGAAGGACGGCAGGTGCAGCCCGCCTGATCAGGCGCGTCGCGCCGCGTTGCCGCAGCCCGGTTTTGCCGATTTTCCGGCCGCCGGCCCCATGCTAGGGTCGGTCGAATTGCTGGAAAGAGGCAGGTCTTTTGGATATCCGGCTGAGACGATGGAGCATGCCGGCCGCGTTCGTCGCGGCGCTGCTGCTGTTGCTTCAGTCGGCACTTGGCGCCTTCGCCTTTGGCGCGCCTTCAAAGCTTGATGCCTTCGGCAACGTCATCTGCACGCATGACGGGGCGGTCAAGCTTCCGGGCGGCGATCCGCACCGGCAGCATATGCCGGCTTGCTGCTTGGCTGGCTGCAGCACGGTTTCGCCGGCGCATCTGCCGCCGCCGGATACCGGCGCGCCCGCCAGGGTGCTGGTGTTCGACGCGGTCGCTTTCCCGCCTCCGGCCTTCCGGCATCTCGATTTTGCCCGCGACCGCTCTCCGGCCAATCCGCGCGCGCCGCCGGCCGCAGTCTGACAAAAACCCGCGAAACCTTTCGCGGGCGCATTCATCCAAGATCAGACTGCTCGCGGCCGGATCACGGCGCGATCCCATACTCATGGAGCAACCATGTCCAATCTTCTTCCCGCATCGCGAGCGCAAGCTCGTCCGCGCGGTTTCGAACGGCTCGGCCTTGCCGTGTTCGCTCTTTTCCTGTTCGCGTGCGTTCCCGGCGCCCAGGCGCATGAATTCAAGGCCGGTGACCTGGAAGTCGGGCACCCGTGGTCCCGCGCAACGCCGCCCGGCGCCAAGGTGGCCGGCGGCTATTTCACCGTCACCAACAAGGGCGGCTCGCCCGACCGGCTGCTGTCGATTTCCTCCGACATCTCCGACAAGGCCGAATTGCATGAGATGAGTGTCAAGGACGGCGTCATGACTATGCGGCCGGTGAGCGGCGGGCTCGTGATCCCGGCCGGCGGCAAGGTCGCACTGAAGCCGGGTGGCTATCACCTGATGTTCATCGGCCTGAAGCGACAGCCCAAGCAGGGCGAGAAATTCCCTGCCACGCTGACCTTCGAGAAGGCCGGCAGCGTCAAAGTCGAGTTCGCCGTCGAGGGCATGGGCGAGATGGGCAGCATGGACGATCACGCCGAGTGATCATTTCGAAATTAGAGGGACAATTCATGAAGAAGTATCTTTTGGCGGTGGGCGCGGTTCTGGCGCTCGGAACAAACGCCGCGCTTGCGCACATCACGCTCGAAACCCAGGAAGCGGCCGTCGGCTCGACCTATAAGGCCGTCCTGCGCGTGCCGCATGGCTGCGAGGGCAAGGCGACGACCGCGGTGCGCGTGCAGATTCCGGAAGGCGTCATTTCGGTCAAGCCGATGCCAAAGCCCGGCTGGACGCTGCAGACCAAGAAAGGCCGATACGAGAAATCCTACCAGCTCCATGGCGAGACGCTGACCACCGGCGTCAAGGAAGTCGACTGGAGCGGCGGCAACCTGCCGGACGAATTCTATGACGAGTTCATTTTCCGTGCTTCGCTCGCCGCCGATCTTCCGGCCGGCCAGATGCTCTATTTCCCAGTGGTCCAGGAATGCGGCGATGCCGCCGATCGCTGGATCGAGATTCCGGCGGCAGGACAGGATGAGGATGCACTGGAAAATCCGGCGCCCGGCATCAAATTGCTGCCGAAGAAATGATCTCTCGATGGCGCGTCCCATTCGGGCGCGCCGTCCCTTCTCGAAAGACCGCATGAACGCAGCAACTTTCCCAATCCGCCTGAAGGGCATGCGCATCGGGCCAGTCGCCAGCGGCCTGTTCGCGGCTTTCGTACTCGTGCTGCTGCTGGTGCTACCCGGCCGCGCCCTCGCGCATGCGGCCTTGGTCGCGGCCGATCCGCCCGATGGCGCGGTGCTGTCGCAGAGTCCCGCGCGATTCTCGCTGACCTTCAGCGAGCCGGTTTCGCCCCTGGTGCTCACTCTGGTGCGGCCGGACGGCACGCAACTTTCGCTGACCTCCTTCCGGCTCAACGATCAGACCGTCGAGATCGATAATCCGGAGACGCTCAAATCCGGCACGCATGTGCTGAGCTGGCGGGTGATTTCGGTCGACGGCCATCCGGTCGGCGGCTCGGCGCTGTTTTCCGTCGGCGCGCCAAGTGCTGCGCCGGTAGCGGGCGAAGCCGTCGATTTGTCGCTGCGCACGGCAATCTGGATGGGTAAGCTCCTTCTCTATGCCGGGCTGTTCCTCGGCGCCGGCGGCGCCTTCGCGCTCGCCTGGCTCGCGGGAGACTGTCGCTGGGGCCAGGGTTTCGTTATCGGCGCTCTTCTGTGCGGACTGGCCGCCGCCCCGTTCTCGCTCGGATTTCAGGGGTTGGACGCGCTCGGCGCGCCGCTCGCCCGGTTTGCGGCGCCCATCGTGTGGGAGACCGCGCTTGCCACCAGATTCGGCTGGACGGTGCTTGCCGCCCTGATTGCACTCGGCCTTGCCTTGCTGTCCCTCGCCGGACCGCGCGCTCTTGGCAAGCTGCTTGCGCTCGCCGGGCTCGTCGGTGTGGGCACGGCGCTTGCGGCAAGCGGCCACGCCAGTGCCGCCGAGCCGCAATGGCTGACGCGGCCGCTGGTTTTCCTGCATGGCACAGCCATCGCCTTCTGGAGCGGCGCGCTCGCACCGCTCGGCCTTGCGTTGCGTTGTCAGCCGGCGAAGGCCAAAATCTTCTTGCGCCGGTTTTCGCGCGCGATCCTGCCCGTGGTTGCCGTGCTTGCGATAAGCGGCATCGTGCTGGCGATCATCCAAGTGCGCGAACCGGCAGCGCTGATCAACACCGCCTATGGCCGCCTGCTGCTGCTGAAACTGGCCCTGCTTTTGTTCCTGTTCACCCTTGCCTCCGTGAACCGATGGACGCTGACCGCGCCGGCCGAAACGGGCGACACGGAAGTGCAGCGGCGGCTGGTGCGTTCGATCGGCATCGAGACGCTGATCGTGCTTGCCATCTTCGGCGTCGCCGCCGGCTGGCGCTTCACGCCGCCGCCACGCGCGCTGGCGATCGCCGCAGCGCAGCCGGCCTCGATCCACATCCACACCCTGCAGGGGATGGCCGATCTCAGCATCACGCCCGGCCATGCCGGCCAGGTTGCCGCCTCGATGGTGATCATGACCGGCGATTTCGGCCCGATGGATGCCAAGCAGGTGACCCTGGTGCTGTCGAAGCCGGACTCCGGCATCGAGCCGATCAAGCGGCCGGCGACGAAACGCGGCGACGGCACCTGGCGCGTCGACGATCTCGTCATCCCGCTGCCCGGCCGCTGGAACGCTCGGCTCGACATCCTGGTCTCCGATTTCGAGATGGTGAAGATTGAAGCGCCAATTGATATCAGAGCCGACTGACCTGGGCCGCGACACAATTCGGCGAGGCGGTTGACGCCGTCGCGAAGGCCCGTCAATCATCCGTCCAAAACGCGGCTTCAACAAAAGTTCGAAAGCAGGGAAGAAACGATGGAAAAAGCCGAAATCGGCCTGATCGGCCTTGGTACGATGGGCTCCAACTTGGCACTCAACATCGCCGAGCACGGGCACCGCATCGCCGTCTTCAACCGCACGCCGGCGCGCACCGACGCCTTTGTCGAAAACGCCGGTCCGCTGAAGGACGTGGTCGTGCCCTGCTACAGCCTGGAGGAACTCGCCGCAGCGATCCGGCCGCCTCGGCCGATTATCATCATGGTGCTGGCCGGCAAGCCGGTCGACGAGCAGATCGAGGCTTTGCGCGGGGTGCTCTCCGACAACGACATCGTCATCGATGCCGGGAACGCCAATTTCCGCGACACGATGCGGCGCTTCTCCGAGCTGTCGGGCTCAGATCTGACCTTCATCGGCATGGGCGTGTCGGGCGGCGAGGAGGGCGCGCGCCACGGGCCGTCAATCATGGTCGGGGGCACGGAAGACTCCTGGAAGCGCGTCGAAAAAGTGCTGACGGCGATCTCCGCCAAGTTCAAGGACGAGCCTTGCGCCGCCTGGCTCGGCACCGACGGCGCCGGCCATTTCGTCAAAACCATCCACAACGGCATCGAATATGCCGACATGCAGATGATCGCCGAGATCTACGGCATCCTGCGCGACGGCTTGGGCATGGGCCCGAAGGAGATCGGCAAGGTCTTCGACGGCTGGAACAAGGGTAGGCTCAACTCATACCTCATCGAGATCACCGCCAAGGTTCTCGCAGCCGACGATCCCAAGACCGGCAAGCCGGTGGTCGACGTCATCCTCGACCGCGCCGGCCAGAAG
>NZ_RZSV01000332.1:0-4614 GCF_004023205.1 Mesorhizobium sp. M1A.F.Ca.IN.020.03.2.1
AACCTATGCTCAAGCGCCTGCTTTCGCGGCAGGAGCCGGTTTTAGCGCTACATCCAGCGCTGTCCTTCGCGACGTCTTGGGTGTTTTGTTCGCCCGCGATTCCGGGCGGAACCGCTATGCAGTTTTCCTGGAATAACGAGTTTCAACCGCCGTCCAGCGACTTCAAGAGGTTGTCGATCGTGAACGGATTGGACTTGGGCTTCGGCGGCTCTGGAACGGAACCGTCGTTGACGCCGGGAAGCGACCGGTCGACTTTTGGCGCCTGCTCAGCCGCCCTGCGTTCAGCTTCCAGCCTCGCCTGCTCGGCACGCTTGCGATCCGCCTCGGCCTGGGCTTTCGCGGCTGCGGCCTGTTGTTCGGCCTTTGCCTTGGCGTCGGCATTCGCCGCTGCTTGCGCATCAGCCTCCGCCTTGGCACGCGCCTCGGCCTCGGCCTCGGCCTGAGCCTTGGCATCGGCTTCCGCTTTTGCCCTTGCCTCTTCTTCCGCTTTGGCTTGCGCCTCGGCTTCTGCCTTCGCTTGCGCTTCCGCTTCGGCATTCGCCCTGGCTTCAGCCTCGGCTTTCTGCCGCGCCTCTTCCTCTTGCCGGCGCAGTTCCTCGGCCGCCCGGTCGCGCTCCGTCTGCAGCGCAGCGTAGTAGCGCACCTCGCGCCGCAGCCTCTGCTTCTCGAGCAGCGCCGCCTGCATCGCCTCGACGCGCTGCTGCTCCTTCTCCAGCGCGCGCTGGGTCAGGAACTGCGCCAGCGGCGCGCTGTCGAACTGGAGCGACGTCGCCCCGATCTGGCCTGCAAGGCTGAAGTTCACAGCTGGTTCGGAGCCGACAAGCGCCTCGTCGCCCGGTCGATAGGTAATCGCTCCCTTGGCGGCCAGCGTGCTCGCATCGAGGTCGGCGGTAACGTCCGCCGACAGCGTCGCCGCCGGATTGTCGAGGCTGATCGGCGGCGCCCGCAGCGTGCCATTGGCAACGGTGAAGGGGATATCGGTGTTGCCGGCCGCGAAACTTCCCTGTCCGGCGATCTCAGGCGCGAAGCCGGCGGTCTTGGCGGCATCGATGTCGCGTCCGATTGCATCGGCCTTGGCGATGACGGGGGCAAAAGCATCGGGATTGATGCCGGCGATGGTCAGTCCCTTCAGCGCCGCCGTGCCGGACCCTGACAGGGCGGCGATCATCGCATCGACAGACTTGCCGCTGGTCGACAGCGCGGCCGAAATGTCGCCGCTGCCGCTGATTCCGGCGCCAGGCAGCACTGCGGCAAGATCACTGCCCGCCAGCTTCAACTGACCCGATAACAGGCCGGTGCCCTCCGTGTTCTTGAGCTCGAACAGGCCGGTCAGCGTGCCCTCATAGAGCTTGGCTTTGAGGTCCGAGACACGGATGCCTTCCCGGTCGAGCTTCAGCGACAGCGTCGCGTCATGCGCGGTCGCGAACGGTCCGGCGGCAAGGGCCGCCGTGTTGAGGTCGAGATCGGCGCTGAACGGCAGGGTCGATTTCCGGCTGAACGGCGTCGTCGGCCAGCCACCGTCCTTCCCGGCGAGGAAGGACTGGTCGCCGAACAGCGACACCGCCAGCGGGTCGAGGTCGAGCTCATCGAGCGCCAGCGCGCCGGCAAGATGCGGCAGTCCGTCCTTCATGTCGGCGTTGACGTCGCCGGACACAGTCGCCTTGTTGATGGCGCCGCTGAGCCCGCTCAGCACCAGAAGCCCATTGCCGAAGTCGGCATCGCTGGCGAGCGAAGCCGACGTCCCGGTGCCCATGCCGGGCAGCCCGACACCTGTCGTCATCAGCCATGGCTCGATATCGGCGGCGTCGAGATTGACCTTGCCCTTGGCGGTGGCGCCTTGCTCTGTCTCGGCGATGGTCCCGTCAAAGCTCGCCCTGAAATCGTCGGCCGTCAGGTTGAAGCTGGTTGCCAGACCGCCGCCCAGCGAGCCTTTGGCCGTGATATCGGTGGTGGCCTGTCCAAGCATGCCGAGCGGCAGCGCCGGCAGGCCGTAGAGTGCAAGCAGCGTGGCGGCGTTCTCGTTCCTGGCATTGAAGGTGATCGATACCGGCGCATCGGGAAGCCGATCCCGCGTCCCCCTGCCCGAAAGCGAAGCCGAGAAGGCGGAACCGCCGGCCTTGCCTTGCGCCGAGAGCGCGAGTCCGGTGGTGCCGTCGCCATTGTCGGCGGCACTTGTCACCAGGTCGATCCGGGCGTCCTGGAACAGCTCCGGATAGGCAGCAACACGGGCAGCCAGGCCTTTCAGAACCTGATTGTCCGGATAATGCTGGGCTGCGACATCTATGAGCGGCTTGAGATCGACGGCCACCACGGATGCGTCGAGCTTGCCGGTCGGGCTTTCCGGAAAATCCTTGATGCGCCCGGTGGCGCTGATTGAGGCGCCGGCGAGCCCTCCGACCGAGAGCAGGTCGATCTCGAGCAGGCCCTTGCGCAGCCTCAACGCCGTATCAACTGTATCGGCGGTCAGCCCGGCGGCGCTGACCGGGCCCGCCTTGATCTGGAAATCGAGGTCGCGGTCGGAGAAGCGGTTGGCGCCCTTGTCGCTGACGAAGATCGAGGCGAAGGCCGCCAGCCCATCGACGTCGAGCTCGCCGCCCTCCAGCTGCATCAGCACCGAGGGCCTGGCGCCATCGGGCTGGCTGGAATCGATGCGGCCGGAAAATTTCGCCTTGCCGAGGATCAGCTCGAGGTCGCTGAACGACTGCCGGTTCTCGCTGAGATCGACCTTGGCCTTAAAGCCCGCCGCCGGCAGACGGCGGATCGCGTCGTCGACATCCTTCGACAGCCAGGCGGCGAAACCGGACGGCTGTCCGACAGCAAGCAGCAGGGATCCGGTGAAGCCGAAATGGTCCTCGACGTTCAGCATGCCGTCGGCTTCAAGCGTCGCCCGGCCCGGCAGTGTCGCGGCGAGCGACTTCACCGACCACCCGCCTTCGGCCGGGTCCGCCGAGAGCCGCACGTCGCGAACCGTGGTATCGCCCGCCACCACGGCCGGCAGCCTGACCTCGACCGTGCCCGGTATCGTCGGCTTCGGCATGTGCTGAAGCGTCTGCTCGAACGCCGCGATACGCTGGTCGAGCGTCAATCCGGCACCTGCGGATGCGCCCACCGCCTCGTCGAACTGCACCTGCGCGCCGTTCGCTTCGATCGAAAAATGCGGTTTCAGGCCGAGATCGACCGAGGCCTTGCCGTCGGCGGTATAGGGGTTGTCGAGCGGTCCGGTCTCGAAGCGGAATTCATCGACACCGAGCTTCTGATGGTCGAGCGCGAATTTGCCGTTCAGCCGGAAGCCGGGATCGGGCTTGCCGGCGCTGACCTTCACAGGCTCGGCGTCAGTGCCGCGCAATTCGGCCGAGCTCCTGTCGGCCCCATTCTTGTCAGAGGCCGAAACCTTGAACTGACCGGAATAGACCGCCGCGCCTCTGACCATGCCGGCATTGCCGTCCGTCTCGATGATGAGCGGATAGGCATCTGGGTCGGCTTTGAGTCTGACCCGCATCTGGCCGTCGGCTTCAGTTCTGCCGGTTGAGGCCGAGACTTCCGTGCGCAGGCCGTCGAAGCGCAGCGAGCCGTCCATCCGCCACGGGCCGGCGAGCGACTTTGCCGAAACGGTCGAGTTGATCTCGGAGATGAAATGGCTGCGCCCGCCGGCGGCATGGCGCAATTCGATCTGCCCTTCGGTCACTGTCAGCTTCTCGATCGCGATCTGTCCGGGATCGAAGGGCGTCGACGGCCGGATCGCCCAGTCGACCGTGCCGTCGCCTGCAACATCGATGGTCGCCTTCGGATGCACCAGCCGCATGTCGAAGATCAGCAGTTCGCCGCGCAGGAACGGCGCCAGCTCCGCGTCCATGGAGAAGGTCTCCATCGTCATCGCCGGCTGTCCGCCAGGGCCGCCTGCGACCTCGACGTTGGAGAAGGTCACCGAAGGGAATGGCAAGAGCCGCGCGGTCGCATCGCCTTTCACGGTCACCTTGCGGCCGAGGATGGCGCTCGCCTCGCGCTCGAAATCGGCGCGGTAGCCGGTCCAGTCGACGAAATACGGCACAACCAACGCCGCGCACAGCACCAGCACGAACAGGCCACCGAAGATCACGAACAGGCGAGCGAGCATCGGCCCCAAAGCCTAGGATTAAAGTCAGCCGCACTCTACCCGCATCCGCGCGGCGATAAAGAGGCAATTCGGCTGCAACCCTCGGCGTCTAGGCTCTCGGCAAGATCTTGCCGGGGTTCATGATGTTCAGCGGATCGAGCGCCTGCTTGATCGTTCGCATGACCTCAACGCCATGGCCGAGCTCATGGCGCAGGAAGCCGACCTTGCCCTGGCCGATGCCGTGCTCGCCGGTGCAGGTGCCTTCCATGGCGATCGCCCGCATGTTGAGCCGCGCGACGAATTTTTCAGCGAGTGCGATCTCCTGCGGGCTGTCGACATCCATCAGCACCAGCACATGGAAATTGCCGTCGCCGGCGTGGCCGACGATCGGCGCGATCAGGCCCATTTCGGCAATGTCGGCTTCGGTCTCGGTGACGCATCCGGCAAGCCGGGAGATCGGCACGCAGACATCGGTCGAAAGCCCCTTGGCGCCGGGGCGCAGCGTCAGCGACGACCAGTAG
>NZ_RZSV01000333.1:0-4607 GCF_004023205.1 Mesorhizobium sp. M1A.F.Ca.IN.020.03.2.1
TTGCCGAGGTGCAGCCCGGCGGCCATTTCTTCTCGGCCGCCCACACCATGGTCCGCTACCGCACCGCCTTTTACGAACCGCTGGTGGCCGACTGGTCGAATTTCGGCAACTGGACGCAATCCGGCGGCAAGACCGCGACGGAGCGCGCCACCGGCATCTGGAAGCGGATTCTTTCCGATTTCCAGCCGCCCGCATCCGCTGCCGCCACCGCCGGCGTGCTCGACGATTTCATCGCACGTCGCACCGAAGAGGGCGGCGCGGCACCGGTGTCGTGAGGTCAAGGCAGCAGGGCAACCGCTGTACGCGAATAGGTCTTGTCGCTGACTTGATCGAGCATGAAGGCCGCCACGTCGGCGCGCGCCAGCGTCGGCAACAAGGATCTGGCCCGGATGCCGTGGCCGTGGCGGAACCGGCCGATGGCTGGACCGTTGCCGAGCTTTGGCGGTCGCACGATCGTCCAGTCGAGGCCGGACCGCGCGATGAGCCTTTCCTTCGCTTCGTGATCCGCCGCTTCATGGCGCAGCACGAGCGGCACGACGATGCCGCCGAGCAGCGGCCCCAATTGCCGCCGGCTGTCGCGGACGCCGAGGAAGGACTGATAAATGAGCCGGGTTGGCCCGCTCCGTTGCATCGCCTCGACGATGAAGCCGATACCGGCAATCACCGCCGCGTCGTGCTTCAGTGGCACGCCGACACCGAGGCAGCTCAACACCGCGTCGTGACCGGCAATCGCGCCCTCCACCGCCTTGCAGTCGGCGACGTCTCCGACGATCACGCTCAGACGGTCGTGGCTGATGGCGAGCTTGCGCGGGGTGCGGACGAAGGCGGTGACCAGATGGCCTTCCGCCAGCGCCGCCGAGACGAGGGCGCGGCCGGTCGCGCCCGAGGCGCCAAAGATCAGAAGTTTCATCTCCGGCCTCCCTGGCCAGTCTGCCCCGCTCGTCAGCTAGGCTTGCGCCCTGCGGCGAAAGCGACCGGCGCCCCAGCCGGGCAGCAGCCTTGTGTAGACGTAGTCGCATTGCTCCACCAGACCCTGCGCGGCGCCTCCCTCAAAAACCGTGTCGCCCCACATCGTGACACGCGTGATGCCCTGCATGCCCGCCGAACCGGAACCGCGCATGGTGCGGCTCGCCCCCGAAACTCTCGGCAGCCGCCCGGTTTTGCTTGTCTATCGCCGCGAGATCGGTGATGAGGCGCCTGTGCGCCGTCATCCGTTTCGTAACTGTGGTGATCAGGGATCAGGCAACGGTGATCAGCGGCAAGGCTTGATGGCATTGCCTCAAGACGCCGTCCGACGATCTGGCGAAACGGGTGCAAGGCGGCTACGCTGCGATGAGGACAAGGCAGGCGAGAGGAACCACATATGACGGCGCCTGGCGATTTGATGCAGGCCTTGTTCCTGCGACTGAAGACCGATGCGTCGCTGTCGGCGCTGCTGGGCGGCGCCGGCCTGCTCGAGCGCGCCGACGCCAAAGCCGCATTTCCGCACGTCACCTATGGCCGCACCAGCGCCTTCGACCTGGACACCGGCGCCGACGACAACGACGACCAACTCATCACGCTCCACATCTGGTCGAAGGCGCAGGGCGATGCCGAGACGCGGCTCATCATGGACAGCATCAAGGCGCGCCTCGACGGCGCGGCCCTCTCGATCGGCCCGCGTGGCCAGACGCGGCTGTCGCTGGAATTCGCCGAGGCGCGCTATGACGACGACCTCGCGGTGCACCACGGGCTGCTGCGCTTCCGCGCGCTGACGCAAGAAAGTGCCTGAGAGACCAGCTTTTCCTTGTGCAATTCCAGGAAAGTGCGCACCTGTTTTCCGTCCGGAAGTGCGAAAAAACAAAGAGTTAGAGCAATTCCGCGTTTCCTTGGAGCGATGAACGTTCCTAGAACTGGGCCTGGATGGCGGCCTTGTCGATGACGGACCAGACCTCGCGTATTCGCCCATCCTGGATTTCATAAAAGACGTTCTCCGCGAAGGTGACTCGCCTGCCGTTCACCGCTAGGCCGAACAGCATGCCCTTGGGCCTGCAGTCGAAATGCAGGCGGGCCGCCACGCGTGGTGGCTCTGATACCAGAAGCTCGATGTTGAAACGCAGATCGGGAATGGCCTGAAAATCGCCTTCCAGCATGCGGCGATAGCCCGAAAGCCCCACCGTCTCGCCATTATACTGCACCTCGTCGCCGACGAACCGGCCGAGATTGTCCCAATCCTGTTCGTTGAGGCAGGCAATGTAGTCCTTGTAGAGACTGGCAAGGTCGTCATGGCTCATGGCATTCTCCCCGTCCTCAACTGCTTCACGGCGCAAATTAGAGCATATGCAAGCCGCGAAAACCGTAGCCGCGCCCGTGATTTTCCGGCTATCAATCCATGCTGGTCCTGATGGGCCCAGGCAGTTGGACTCGCATTTGTTCGTCTCGCGGGCAGGGGGTATGGCGGGCATGGATTTTCGGCCATTCACCGTTCATTTCATGTTCAGCACAAATGCGTTAGTACCGTGATCATGAAAACGTTCCGCTCCCTTACTCGCGCCGCGGCGCTGGCGCTTGCCGCAGCCGGGCTTTTTGCGTCGCAGGCGACGGCGATGCCGCTCGTCGAGCCATCGGTCGACCAGCCGGTCGTACTTGCTGCCAGCGATTGCTATGCGATCGGCCAGCAGATCGCCGCGCAGAACGGCGGCACGCTCGCCAAGGCCTCGCAGGCGACCCGCGGCGGGCAGCAGGTCTGCGTGATCGTGGTGCTGGTCCCCGGCAAGGAGGGCCAGCGGCCGCGCCGTACCGAGATCGTGGTGCCGCTGGACTGACGCCCAATTCCCTTTAACAGGCTTGAGTTTCCTGGCCGGCGGAATCGGCCTATACCTCCACCCTTCAACAGGCTCCGAACCATGCGCGTGCTCGTCGTCGAGGATGACAAGGATCTCAACCGGCAGCTGACGGATGCGCTGGTCGATGCCGGCTATGTCGTCGACCGCGCCTATGACGGCGAAGAGGGGCATTTCCTCGGTGACACCGAGCCTTACGACGCCGTCGTCCTCGACATCGGCCTGCCGCAGATGGACGGCATCAGCGTCGTCGAGCGCTGGCGCCGCGGCGGGCGCAAGATGCCTGTGCTGATCCTGACCGCCCGCGACCGCTGGAGCGACAAGGTTGCCGGCATCGATGCGGGCGCCGACGACTACGTCACCAAGCCTTTTCACATCGAGGAGGTGCTGGCCAGAGTGAGGGCGCTGATCCGCCGCGCCGCCGGCCATGCCTCGTCCGAGCTCACCTGCGGGCCGCTGAGGCTCGACACCAAGGCCTCCAAGGCCGACGTCAACGGCGTGCCGCTGAAGCTCACTTCCCACGAGTTTCGGCTGCTTGCCTATCTGATGCATCATATGGGCGAGGTGGTATCGCGCACCGAATTGGTCGAACATCTCTACGACCAGGACTTCGACCGCGACTCCAACACCATCGAGGTGTTCGTCGGACGGCTTCGCAAGAAGATGGGCATCGACATGATCGAAACCGTGCGAGGCATGGGCTATCGCATGCGAGAGCCGGAGGCGTGACGCGGAACCGCTGAAGCCGACGATGAGAACGTGGCTTTCAAAGCTGCGGCTCTGGCCGCGCTCGCTGACCTTCCGCGTCATCGCCTTTTCCACGATTTGGGCGATCCTGACGCTCGTCGTCATCTTCACCCTCATCACCACGCTCTACCGCCAGGCCAGCGAGCGCGGCTTCGACAGCCTGCTTTCGGCGCATCTGTTCAACCTGATCGGCTCCGTCGGCATTTCCGACAATGGCGCGCTCATCGGCTCGCCCGACCTTGGCGATCTGCGCTTCTCGGAGCCGAATTCCGGCTGGTACTGGTCGGTCGAGCCGGCCTCCGAAGACGTTCACGGCGAACTCCATTCCTCCTCGATGACCTCCTCGATCCTGTCGCCGAGCGTCGCCGAGGTGCCGTTCAACGCGAACTTCCAGCGCAGCTATTCGACCGAGGGCATCAAGGGCGAGGAGTTGGAGGTTTTCGAGAGCGAGTTCGTGCTCGATGCCAAGAACCGCGCCGCGCGCTTCCGCGTCATGGGCAATCACAGCGAGCTCGAGCAGGAGATCGCGAGCTTCCAGCGCCGGCTGCTCACCTATCTGTCGCTGTTCGGCGTCGGCATGATCGCCATTAACGCCATCGCCATCCTTTTCGGCTTGCAGCCTTTGCGCCGCGTGCGCAATGCTTTGGCGATGGTGCGCGAGGGCACGGCGCAGCGGCTCGACGGGCGCTTCCCGGCCGAGATCGAGCCTCTGGCCAGCGAGACCAATGCGCTGATCGAGAACAACAGGCGCATCGTCGAGCGCTCGCGCACCCAGGTCGGCAACCTCGCCCATTCCCTGAAGACGCCGCTTGCCGTGCTGATCAACGAGGGCCGCGCGCTCGGCGGCGCCAAGGGAGAGCTCATCGCCGAGCAGGCTGCCTCGATGCAAAAGCAGGTCGACCATTATCTGCAGCGCGCCCGCGTCGCCGCCCAGCGCGACAGCGTCGTCTTCCGCACGCCGGTGGCGCCGCTGGTCGAGCGCATGGTGCGCGTGCTGCGCAAGCTCAACCCGCAGACACAGCTTTCGCTGTCGCCGCC
>NZ_RZSV01000334.1:0-4602 GCF_004023205.1 Mesorhizobium sp. M1A.F.Ca.IN.020.03.2.1
GTGCAGG
The DNA here is from genome assembly GCF_004023205.1 of Mesorhizobium sp. M1A.F.Ca.IN.020.03.2.1. Taxonomy (NCBI): domain Bacteria; kingdom Pseudomonadati; phylum Pseudomonadota; class Alphaproteobacteria; order Hyphomicrobiales; family Phyllobacteriaceae; genus Mesorhizobium; species Mesorhizobium sp. M1A.F.Ca.IN.020.03.2.1. Next base: position 8 of record NZ_RZSV01000334.1, read on the forward strand.
CCGGTCAGCGCGTCGGTCACCGCCATCTCGATGGTCTGGGTGACGCTGGCGCGCAGCTGATCGTTATAGCGCTTGCGCCGCACCTGCGTGCGCAGCCGGGCCGTCAGCTCGTGCTGATCGATCGGCCGCGTCAGATAGTCGTTGATGCCGAGTTCGAGGCCGCGGATGATGCGGCCCTCCTCGCCCTCATCGGCCAAGAGCATGATCGGCAGGAAGCGGGTGCGGTCGAGCGAGCGCAGTTGCGAGCAAAGCCGGAGCGCATCGAAATCGGCGAAGGCCGTCGAGATCAGCACGCATTCATAGGCGGTCTCGGCGGCCTGGAAGAATCCGGCATTCGGATCGGTGGCGACGTCGAGATCGGCGCTGCCGCGAAGCATCTTCTGGATACGCTCGATAGACGACTTGCGCTCGTCCACCAGAAGCACCTTGGGCTTGGTGTCTTCCGTCGCGAAGTTGCGGCTGAGCAGCTCTTCGATGCCGATGTTGCGCGTGGTCGAGGCGCGCAGCCGCAATTCGTCGGTCAGCGACTTCAGCCTGACCAGGCTCTTCACCCGCGTCATCAGTTGCAGATCATTGACCGGCTTGGTGAGGAAATCGTCGGCGCCCGCCTCAAGGCCGCGCACCCGGTCCGATACCTGGTCGAGCGCGGTGATCATGACAACCGGAATATGCGAGGTCGCCGGGTCGCTCTTCAGCCGCTTGCAGACCTCGAAGCCGTCCATGCCCGGCATCATCACGTCGAGCAGCACGACATCGACCTTGCCGTTTTCGCAGGTCTCGATCGCATCCGGGCCGTTGCCGGCCGTCAGCACCTCGAAATATTCGGCCAGCAGCCGAACCTCCAGCAGCCGCACATTGGCGGGGATGTCATCGACGACGAGGATCCGCGCGGTCATCTCAAAGGCTCCGGCTCAGGCATCGCCCAGATAGGATTTGATCGTTTCGATGAAGCGCGGCACCGAGATCGGCTTGGAAATATAGGCCTCACAACCGCCCTGCCGGATGCGCTCCTCGTCGCCCTTCATCGCGAAGGCGGTGACGGCGATGACCGGGATCGAGTGCAATTCGTCGTCTTCCTTCAGCCACTTGGTCACTTCCAGGCCAGAAACCTCGGGCAGTTGGATGTCCATCAGGATCAGGTCCGGCCGGTGCTGGCGCGCGAGATCCAGCGCCTCCAGGCCGTTGCGCGTGCGGACCGTTTCGTAACCGCTGGCTTCGATGAGGTCCCGAAAGAGCTTCATGTTGAGCTCATTGTCCTCGACGATCATGACCTTCTTAGCCATCAATTTCCCGTCCCGACGGGCCCCTGAGCCGAAGACCGCCGTCATGCGTCCTTGCCGGATCGCACCCAACCCGCCTGTACCCTACGTCAATATGATTGACGAAACGCAAACCTGCCGTTGGAAAAGCACACCCATTCCACTTGCGGCTGCAGGGCTGAAGCGGCTGAGACTTGCCGCAAGCGACGCTTGCCATTACTGCGGAAGAAAGACTCAACATGCTCATCGGCAAAAGGTAATGATGACGAACGCAGCGTCAATGCGCGAGGAGGCGGAAACCCTTGCCGTCAGGGCGCTTGGCTTCGTCGCCGGCGATCCGGAGCTGTTGCCTCGCTTCCTGGCGATAACCGGCATCGAGGCGCGGTCGATCCGCCACGCTGCCGCGGAGCCGGGCTTCCTTGCCGGCGTGCTGCAGTTCATCCTCGCCCACGAGCCGACGCTTTTGCGCTTTGCCGAGGAAACGGGCACGCCACCGGCTGCCGTCGGCAAGGCTTTGCGGGAGCTGCCGCTCGGCAACGACGATCATGAGCGCTCGACATGAGCGACGATCCCGAGACCGCGCGCCAGATCGAGGAGTTGGCGGCCGACGACCGGCCGCTGCTGGTGCTCGATGTCGATGATGTCGTGCTCGAATTCATCCGGCCCTTCCCGCGCTACCTGAAGTCGCGCGGCTTCGGGCTGACTCTCGCCTCCTTCCGCCTCACCGGCAACATCGCCGAGATGGCGTCCGGCCGGCTGATTGAGCAGGCGGAAGTGACGGCGCTTCTCGACGATTTCTTCGATGCCCAGGCCGATTGGCAAAGCATCACCGACGGCGCCGCGGAGGCGCTGGCGTCGCTCGGACAGCGCGCCGAGATCGTGCTCCTGACCGCGATGCCACACAAGCACCGCGCCGTGCGCCGGGCGCATCTCGACGTGCTGGGCCTGAACTACCCGCTGCTGACCACGGAAATGGCAAAGGGCCCAGCCATCGCCAAGCTGCGCGGCGCCAAGGGCCGGCCCGTCGCCTTCGTCGACGACCAGCCCTCCAACCTGCTGTCGGCGCGCAGCTCTGTCGTCGACGCGCACCTCTTCCACCTGATGGCCGACAATTCGCTGCGCGCTTTCCTGCCGCCGACGCCGGACGACATCATCTCGGTCGATAACTGGCGCGAGGCGGCGCCGAGGATTGCGGGCGCGCTCGGGCTATAATTCAGGCGCTCAGGGCTGCAGCTTCGCTCCAGCCCCGCCATTGTCGCCGCCGTCCGAATCGGCCCCGCCGGTTGAATTGTCCGTTCCGTTCGCGCCGTCATCGCCGCTCGAATTGTCGTCCTGCCCCGCGCTGTCGTCCTGGACTTTATCCGGGCCCTTCAGCATGGCGCCGTTGACGACGATGGACCCATCGGCCTTGGTGTTGATCACCCACTCCAGGCGACCGTCAGGCAGTGTCTTGCCAAAACCCTTGACGGCAAGCGCGAACGGGAAGGCCTGCACCATTTGCTCATCGCTCTTTGCCGCTTCCTTCAGGGCATCGACGATCCTGTCGTAGCCGGCGACGTCGATGGTCACGCTCCCATCGGCTTTCTTGCTATCCGGGAAATACACCTCGCCTTCCATGGCGACTTCGATACCGCCATTCTTCACTGTCGAGTGCCCGAACACGATCTTGGGCTTCTTGGCCTTGAAATCCTCGACCAAAGCCTTGCCGAATGCATCCGGCAGCGACGGATTCTTATTGAGATCAAAGGCTTCGATCGTCTTCCTTGCCATCGTATCGAGATCAATATTGGCGCCACCGAAGTTGAGGTCGATATCCGTCGGCAGCAACGCGACGCTCCAGGCGGGCAGCGCTTGCTGCGGGATCGTCAGGCCGGAGGCCTTGATCGCGTAATCGACTCTGCCGTTCGGTGAGATTCCGTCCATCGCGAACGCGGTGCTGAACTGCTTCGCCGCGAATTTGCCGACAGGGCTCTCCACCTCGAAATCCTTAAAGCTGTAGTTGCCGTCGATCCTTTCCCAGACGGGCAGCGCGGCCAACAGGAGCGATTTGAGCTCCGCCTGGTTAGCCTTGAGCTTGGCTTCGTCCTCATTGGCGACGGCAAAGGCAAGAAGGTCGAGCAACGGCTTCGTCCGTACGCCCTTGCCATTCGCATCAACGGAAAGTTCGGGCGTTTTCAGGGTGACCGGAAAATTCATTCCGCTGTTGGGATCGTCCATCTTGATCGTCTCGACGAAGCTCGAGACCTTTTGCGTTGCCTTGAAGTCGACGCCGCCATTGGCCGACTTGGTGGCGGCAATCGTCGCGGTGCCAGCACCGGCGGTGACGTCCGCCTGCTGCTTGGCTTCCCGAGACGTCATCGTCATGCCGGCCATCGAGCTGGCGCCGCTGGTGAACGCCGCCAGGTTCGGATCGTAGACGGCGGAGCCCTTGCCGTCCTTGACCGAAACTTGCATGCTTTGCGGGCCTTCGGGTCCGTTGAATTCGAAGGACATGGTGTGGGAAAAATCCGAGGTGACGTCCCAGAATCCATCGCTGCGCGGCTTCACCATCAAGGCATAGGGCGCGAGGTCGATCTTGAACGGCTTCTGCTCCGGCAGGGCGCTGACCAGGGCCTTGACGTCCACTGCGATCTTGTAGGCGTCGCCTTCGACCGAGACCTTGAGCACGCCCTTCTCGAACGCCTGCTTGCCGAAATAGCGCGCCAGATTGTCCGAAAGCTGTTTGGCGCCCTGGCTGTCGACGGTCTGCGCAACGGCCGGCGCGCTGAAAGCAAGAATGAAAACAAGTGGCAAAACACGCTTCACGTCAGTCTCCGTCGGTCTCGGAAGGCAAATCGTTTCGTCTTCTGGTGGAAAAGAAGCATTACAGCCGCAAGACGATGACTGTAAGCCAAATCCTCAAGCGGCTAAAGCACCAGCCGCATCAGCGGCCTGCCGGGCTTGCGCTCCAGAAGCCTCTCGAACCCGGCCTTCTCGAACACGCGCGACGAGCCGACGAACAGCCCGATCGAACGCGAATCGCGCGACAGATCGATCGGGCAGGCTTCCAGCAGCCTGGCGCCATTTTCGCGGGCAAAGGCGATGCCGCCGTCGACAAGGCGATGAGTGATGCCCCTGCCCCGCGCCTTGGCGCGAATGAAAAAGCAGGAGATCGCCCAGACGTTCGGGTCTTGGGCATCCGCGGGATCGACAGGCGCCGAGCCCCGGCCTTGATTGTTCCATTCAGGCACGTCGGCGCGCGGGCCGACCTGCATCCAGCCGACGGCCTTGCCGTCCTCGAAAGCCAGAAGCCCGGGCGGCGGGCCGGCTTCGATGCGCGCCTTGATGTGATCCTTG
>NZ_RZSV01000335.1:0-4521 GCF_004023205.1 Mesorhizobium sp. M1A.F.Ca.IN.020.03.2.1
TCCGTGTTCTCCGGATATCAAATCCGGTTTGATGGTTTATCGATGCAGCCATCTTGCCGGATTGAAAAACAAACGGGAAACGAGTAGTTCTTGTCCGATCATCAAGTTTTGTTTGGAGATTGGGATGGCCCGCTTGCTGCCCGGAACGCGTGCGTTGAGGACGTTCGAGGCAGCGGCGAGGCACCTCAATTTCACCCGTGCCGCGGACGAGCTTGGCCTGACGCCGGCGGCGGTCAGCCACCAGATCAAGGAAATAGAGGATCAGCTCGACCTCGTGCTGTTCACGCGCACCAGCCGCACCATGCGGCTGACCGAAGCGGGAAACGTTCTGTTCGAAGCTTCGGTCGATGCGCTTGACCTGCTTGGCCGCGCCGTTACCCGCGCGCGCAAAATGACGAGAGGCACGGCGCTGCTGAAAGTGACGCTCGACGCGCAGTTCGCAACCAAGTGGCTAATGCGGCGCGTCGACGGTTTCCGCCGGCAGAAGCCGGGCGTCGAGTTGCGCTTCGATATTACCTATGAAGTCAGGGATTTCGAGCGGGACGATGTCGATATCGGCATTCGTTTCGGCAGCGGCAAATATCCCGGGCTCTGCGCGCACCGGCTGTTCGAGAACATCATCATCCCCGTCTGCAGCCCGGCGCTGCTCGCCTCAGGCCCGCCGCTGAAGGAGCCGCGCGATCTCTTCCACCATACGCTGGCGCATATCGAATGGTCACGGCAGGGCGTCACTTGGCCGAACTGGAGCATGTGGATGCACGCGGCAGGGGTCGAAGATTTCGACGACAGCCGCACCCTTGTCTTCGGGTCCTCGGCCGACGCCGCGCAGGCGGCGCTCGACGGCAATGCGGTGGCGCTTGCCGACTTCGCCATGGTGGCCAACGACCTTTCGCAAGGGCGGCTGATCCGGCCCTTCGAACTCGGCATCAAGGTCGCGCCGGAGTTCGCCTATTTCCTGGTTTATCCGGAAGCGATGAAGGACGACGCGCGCATCGTCGCCTTCCGCGAATGGCTTCTCGACGAAGTCACGAAAGACGCAGACGCGGGTTAGCGACGCTCCGGACCGCTCTCTCTGTTTATCGGGCGCAATTCCGACGGAACCGTTTCACTTCCTGGAATTGCTCTAGCCTGCCGGCGCGGCCGGCGCGCCGAACCAACCGATCACGGCGCCGATGATGAGCAGCACGCCGAGCCAATGGCCGGCATCGATCAGCGTGAGGTCCCAGCCAAAGCCCTGATAGCGGTGGTTGACCGACAACGTGGTGGCGACGAAGCCAAACCAGAGCACAAAGCCGAAGATCACGCCGGCGAGCGGGTTGGGCTCGCCGCCGGTCATCGCGCCGACCACCAGCGTCATGACCAGCGCCATGACGAGCTCGGCGACGAAGCTGACGATGAACGGAACGGCCAAGCGCTTCATCGTCGCCGGATCGAGCTTTGCCGCCTTCAGCCAGGGCCTGCTCAGGCCCATGTACCAGGCGGCACCGAACAGCCACGCCACGACGGCTGCGGCGATCACCGCCAGCCAGTTCACCGTTGAGAAATCCATAGAATTCCCTCCCGAAAGATGAGCGATGGAATCCCTGTTCGCCGGCTGCGTCAAGCCGAAGCGGCGGAAACCCATCGCCACACGGTCGTGCGCTTGACCTCGGCATCCTCCAGCACGCGCGTCACCGGCACCTGGTAGACGGCGAGCGATCGCAGTCCGGTCTTCGGCAGATAGGCGCGCCCGGGATCGCCGACGAGGATGTCGGCGCCGCGCGCGTTGAGGCTTGTGAACCACGGCGTCAACCTCTCCGCCAAAGGCTTGTCGTAGAAGACATCGCCGGCCAAGACGACGTCCCAGCCGTCATCCGTGCCGATGGAGTCCGCATCCAGGAAATCGGCCTTCACGCCATTGGCTTCCAGGTTGAGGGCGATAACCGTCGCGCAAAAGGGATCGATATCGGCCGCGGTCAGTTCAGCCGCGCCGGCCTTCAAGGCAGCGATGGCGACCATGCCGGAGCCGGAAGCGAAGTCGAGCACGCGTTTGCCCTGCAACGTCGCCGGATGGTCGAGCACATAGCGGGCAAGGCCCTGGCCGCCGGCCCAGGCGAAAGCCCAGAAGGGCGGCGGCAGGCCGATCTCGGCCAGCTCCTCCTCGGTGCGCAGCCAGAGGTCGTGCGCCTCGTCAGCCAGGTGCAGCAGCACTTCCGGCACGTGCGGCGGCGCCATCAGCGCCGTATTGTCGAGGATGAATGTCCTTGCGTTTTTCGGAGTGAGTCTGGTCACGGTGCCGGGTCGAGGCCGGCCATGCGGCAGACTTCTTTCCACTCTGCCGGCGTCACCGGCTGCACGGAAAGCCGGCCAAGCCGCACCAGCGCCATGTCGGCCAGCTTCGGATTGGCCTTGACCTGTTCCAGCGTCACCGGCTTCGGCACGTCCTTGCAGGCGCGGATGTCGACGCATTCCCAGCGTGGATCGTCGGTGGTGGAGTCGGGGTGGACAAGCGCGCAAACCTCGGCGATGCCGACGATGTCGAGGCCTTCATTGGAATGGTAGAAAAAACCGAGATCGCCGATCTGCATGGCTTTCATGTTGTTGCGCGCGGCGTAGTTGCGCACGCCGTCCCACTGCGTGCCGGCCTTGCCCTTCGCCTTCAGCGCCTCGAAGGAAAAGACCGAAGGTTCGGACTTGAACAGCCAGTAGTTCATCTCAGTTGTTCCCTTGCCATTGTCGGTTCGCCACGATTGAAGCCTTGGCGCTCTTCCTTATCGTTTCCCCGTACTCGCGGGGAGCGGGAGCGCCAGCGACCGGTCACGCGGCGGCAGGCTTCTGGAAGACCCAGTTCCATGGACGGATTTCGACGCTTTCGAACAGGCCGGCCTTGGCATAAGGGTCGGCGGCCGCCAGGGCTTGCGCGCCGGCCATGTCGGGCGCCTCGATCATCACCAGGCTTCCGTCAGGCTTGCCGGCAGCGTCGAGGAAGGGACCTGCAAAGGCAAGTCTTCCTTCGCTGATCAGGCCTTCCAGGAACGCCGCATGCGCCGGCCTTGTGTCGGCGCGCAGCTGCAAGCTGCCGGGCTTGTCCTTGCAAATCAACGCAAACAGCATGTTTCAACTCCGAGGCTTCAGATGTCGGTTTCGGTTTTGAGCGGCCGCGTCATCAGCGCCGTCACAGCCTGGCCGATGGTCACCTTGCCATCGAGGATGGCGGCGACCGCGGCAATGATCGGCGCCTCGATGCCGCGCTCGGCGGCGATGCGGGCGGCAATGCCGGCCGTCGGCACACCCTCGGCGAGCGGCAGGCCGGTGAGCTCCTTGCCTTGGCCGAGCGCCAGGCCATAGGCGAAGTTGCGCGACTGCGCCGAGGAACAGGTGAGCAGCAGGTCGCCGAGGCCGGAGAGCCCCATCAGCGTCTCCGGCCTGGCGCCGAAGGCGGCGCCGATGCGGCGCAGCTCGACGAAGCCGCGCGTCACCATGGCGGCCTGGGCGCTGGCGCCAAGCTTGGCTCCGGTGACGGCGCCGGCAGCAATGGCGAAGACGTTCTTCAGCGCGCCGCCGATCTCGACGCCGATGAGATCGTCGCTGGAATAGCAGCGCAGGTTCTCGGCCGAGAAGCGGGCGGCGAGATCGGCCGCCAGTTCTCCGTCGCGGCCGGCCACCACCACGGCCGTCGGCAGGCCGCGCGCGACATCGCTGGCGAAGCTCGGGCCGGAAAGTGCTGCGACCGGATTGTCGGGCAGGTTTTCCTCGACGATCGAGGACAGCAGCGCGCCGGTGTCGCGCTCGATCCCCTTGGCACAGAGGACGAGCGGCACGCCGGATGGCACATGGCCGGCGGCGGCGGTCAGCACCACGCGCAGCGATTGCGCGGGCGTTACCGCCAGCACGCAATTCGCACCGTCGAGCGCAGCAGCGATATCGCTGGTGGCGACGATGCCGGGCTCGATCGCGATGCCGGGCAGATAGTGCGGGTTTTCGCCACGGTCGATCGCGGCGACGGTGTCGGGATCGCGGGCATAGAGGCGGACAAAATGGCCGGCGCGCAGCATGGCGAGCGCCAGCGCCGTGCCCCAGGCGCCGCCGCCAAGCACCGCTACGCGCCAGCCGCTGGGCGCCTTGGCCTGTGCGCCGTTCGTGACCGCGTCAGTCATGCCTTTGCCCCGCGACGGCCCGAGCCGACCAAGGGAGCGGAAACACTGTCCAGCGGCCAGCGCGAGCGCGGCACGAAGTCGGCGGCGCTCGCGTCGGCCATCGCGGCGCGCAGCCGCTCGATGCCGGCCCAGGCGATCATCGCGGCATTGTCGGTGCAAAGCTTTTGCGGCGGCGCGACGAATGCGAAGCCGGCCTTGGAACAGCGCGCCTCCAACGTCGCCTTGATCGTGCGGTTGGCGGCGACGCCGCCGGCGACGACCAGCGCCGGCTTTGCCGTCTCGGGAAATTCCTTGCGGAAACGGGCGAGCGCCCGCGCGACACGGTCGCCCAGCGCATCGGCCACCGCAGCCTGGAAGGAGGCGCAGATGTCGGCGACGTCCTGGT
>NZ_RZSV01000336.1:0-4491 GCF_004023205.1 Mesorhizobium sp. M1A.F.Ca.IN.020.03.2.1
CGACAATATCGGCACCGTGCGCAAGACGACCAAGCTGGATACCGTCGATATCGTTTTCCTGACGGATGCCGCGCGCAGCGAAGGCGGGCCGCCGCCTGCGATCGAGAACAAGGTGAAGCAGCATCAGGAAGACGTCGCGGAGCTGCGGCAGGAGATCGAAGCGAACGCCCTGCTCTTCAACGCCATCGATTCGCGGCGCGTGCAGGCCGAGGACGTGCTTGCCGTCGAGTTCGACAATCCCGGGAAGGTCGTCATCTACGCGGCCGCCAAGCCGCCGAAGTGATTTGAGCGCGCCGCCACGCCTCACAGCTTGCCCATCACCTTCTGTTGAAATCCATAGACCTCGCGCTTGCCGCCGAGCGGCACCAGCGTGACGTCACGTTCCTGGCCCGGCTCGAAGCGCATGGCCGTGCCGGCGGCGATGTCGAGCCGCATGCCGCGGGCGCGTTCGCGGTCGAATTTCAGGCCCTCATTGGTCTCGAAGAAATGATAGTGGCTGCCGACCTGGATCGGACGGTCGCCGCTGTTGGCGACCTTGAGCGTCACCGTCGGCAGGCCCTTGTTCAACTCGATGTCGCCCTTTGCCGTGATGATTTCGCCGGGGATCATCGCGGCCTCACAGCACGCCGAAGGCAAGGCCAGCGCCGACCGTCGCGCAGGCGGCGCCGGCAAGACGCGCCAGGGCGCGGAAGCGGAGCCCAAGACCGAGCATGGCCGCGATGCCGATGCCATGAAGAAGTGCCGTCGCCACGGCAAAACCCGCCATATATTCGAGGCCGCCGGCATTCTCCGGCACTTCAGTGCCATGCGCATGGCCGTGGAACAGGGCGAACAGGCCGATGATGGCCACACCCGCCGAGACCGGCAGGTCGACCGCCAGCGCCACCAGCAACCCGAGGGCAACGACCGAAGCGAGGATACCCGGCTCGACGAAAGGCACCGGCACCTGCAGCATGCCGAGTGCTGCGCCCGCCACCATCGCGCCGACAAAGGCGAGCGGCCAGGCCCGCACCGCCTTGCTGCCTTTCATCGCCGCCCACAGGCCGACCGCGATCATGACGGTCATATGGTCGAGGCCCGACAGCGGGTGCATGAAGCCCGCCGTGAAGGACGAGGTCGTGCCGACGCCGACATGGGCGTAAGCCGGCATCGCCGCCGCCAGGAAGAGGATCGCGGCAAGCGCGGTGCGTTTCGTCGAAGCGGAAATCATGGGCGGGTCCTCTTCAAATTGCCGACTCATGCGGCCTTGCGGGGGCCGCAGCCCCCGGCCTTGAGCACGCGCTTGGTCGAGGCCGGATATTTTTTCAACTTTGCCGCCGGCCGAATCGGCCGCGGCGCGAAATTGCCGCCGCAGTTCGGGCAGACACCGCCGAGAACATTTTGCGCACAATCGGCGCAGAAGGTGCATTCGAAGGTGCAGATCAGCGCATCCGCCGCCTCCGGCGGCAGATCCTTGTCGCAGCATTCGCAATTGGGTCTGAGTTCCAGCATTGGATCCTCCTCACCGGATCGGTTCGTGCACGGTCACCAGCTTGGTGCCGTCGGGAAATGTCGCCTCGACCTGGACGTCGTGGATCATCTCGGCAATGCCGTCCATGACCTGGGCGCGCGTGACGACATGGGCGCCGGCCTCCATCAGCTCGGCCACCGAGCGGCCGTCGCGGGCGCCCTCGACGACGAAATCGGTGATCAGCGCGATCGCCTCGGGGTGGTTGAGCTTGACGCCGCGTTCCAGTCGTCTGCGCGCCACGATCGCCGCCATGGCGATCAGCAGCTTGTCCTTTTCACGCGGCGTCAGGTTCATGCGTCTTCTCGGTACTCAAGATCAAAGTATTCGAAGGTCAAAGTGACCATAATTTGGGCAGGCCAGCCCGTCCGTTGAGCAGCTCGACGAGCGGAATCAGCCGCTTGCGGAGCTGGTAGCCGTCGCCGGCGGTGAGCCTCGCAAGAAGCTTGCCAGATTGCCCGACGCTCCAGAAACTGGCGCCACCCTGATCACCGATGATCGCGCGGGCAGGTTCCAGCAGGGTTTCCGCACGCGGGGAGACGAGAAGCATCGTTGCACTTGCAAGCGCGCCGCCGGTCACGGCCTGGCGCTGGAGGCCGGCCGCGATATCCGGGCCGATGCGAAAGTCCTCGGCGTGGATGAGCCTGCCACCCTGGCAAACCCGCCAGCGGTCATGGAAATTGCCCAGGACCGTCCGTTCGCCCATCGCAAGCCGGCCGAACAGCGTCGCCTCCAGGAGCAGCGCCTCGGCGCCGACCGCCAGCTCGACATGCAGCGCGCGGGCAAAGGCCGCGCGGTTGAAAACGATGGTTTCCTGCGGCAGCCAGGCAATGCTGCCGCCGGCGCCAACCGTGAGGCTGACCTTCGTCTCGGCCCGGTCGGATGCGGCGCGATAGATCTTCTCGCAGGCCTGGGTGGTGATCGATGCCGAGGCGCCCTCGCCGACCTCGATCTCCCAGCCAAGCCGGTCGCCGCCGGTCAGCCCACCGGCCGTGTTGATCAGCACGGCCTCGAGCGGGTCGCCTTGCACCGCCGGCATGCGAATCTTCGCCGATCCGTCCTGATAGAGATGTTGAAGGCGGGTCCTGCCGCCGCTCTTGCCGCAGAAAAGCCTGCCTCGCCCGGCAACACGTTGCGCGGCAGGCAGAGAAATCAGGATATCCTCGATCATGTCCACGGCGCCAACGTTAAGCACTCCACCGGCTTTGTCGATATATAGCTTGTTGCTTGACATCGTTTCGGTTTCTATAGAGGGAGCCACCTTGGAGCGGTCACGCGGATTCCTGGCGAGGTAAGGGGCGACGACGTTTGTGAATCCGGGGACACAGGGGCGCTGATCAGTTGGCGTCGGAAAACGACAGGGGAAGGAACCGAATGGCTGACCAGCTGACGACCGAAATCATCGAAAAGATCAAAGCGCATGCCGAACCTGGCGGCGAAGAAATCACGCCGAGCACGGATCTCAACACGCTGGGGATCCATTCGCTGGAATTGACCGAGATCATCTTCGATCTCGAGGAGAAGTACGGCATCGAGATCGAGATGAACACGGTCGACGCCTGGAGCAACCTCAAGAACGTCGGCGACATGGTCGAGGCGGTTCGCGAACTGATCGCGAAAAAAGCCTGACTGCATGCTCAAGCGCGTCGTCATCACCGGCATTGGCGGAATATGCGGGCTCGGCACCGATGTGCCGGCGATCTGGGACGCCATGCGCGCCGGCCGTTCGGCAATCGGCCCGATCGACAATCCTTCGCTGCATGACCTGAAGGTCAAGGTCGGCTCCGAAATCAAGGCGTTGCCCGATCACGGCATCGACCGCAAGCAGGTGGTGTCGATGGACCGCTTCAGCCTGCTGGCGGTGATCGCGGCGCGCGAAGCGATGCGGCAGTCCGGACTGGTCGCGCATACCGACAACACCTATCGGATGGGTGCCGTTGTCGGCGTTGGCGTCGCCGGCTTCGAGACGATCGAGGAGAATTACCGCGCGATCCTGATCGAGGGGCGCAACCGCGCTGCTATCTTCACCGTGCCGAAGGTTATGCCAGGCGCGGCCGCCGGCCAGGTCAGCATGAGTCTCGGCCTGCGCGGACCCGTGTTCGGCGTCACTTCGGCCTGCGCGTCGGCCAATCATGCCATCGCCTCGGCCGTCGACCAGATCCGGCTCGGCCGCGCCGACGTCATGGTCGCCGGCGGCACCGAGGCGCCGCTGGTCTGGGGCGTGCTCAAGGGCTGGGAGGCGCTGCGCGTGCTCTCGCCCGACACCTGCCGGCCGTTCTCTGCCGACCGCCAGGGCCTGTCGCTCGGCGAAGGCGCCGGCATGGCGGTGCTGGAAAGCTACGACCACGCAATGGCGCGCGGCGCCACCATCCTTGCCGAGATCGCCGGCGCGGGCCTCTCGGCCGATGCCTCCGACATCGTCGCGCCGACCGTCGAGGGACCGGAAGCGGCGATGCGCTTCTGCCTGGTGGATGCAGGGCTCAATCCCGAGGACGTCGACTATCTCAATGCGCATGGCACCGGCACCAAGGCCAACGACCAGATCGAGACCGCGGCGATCAAACGCGTCTTCGGCGAGCATGTGAGCGCACTCTCGGTCTCCTCGACCAAGTCGATGCATGCGCATTGCCTTGGCGCCTCGGGCGGGCTGGAGATGATCGCCTGCGTCATGGCGATCCGCGACGGCATCGTGCCGCCGACTGCCAATTTCCGCGAGCCCGACCCCGAATGCGATCTCGACGTGACGCCGAATGTGGCGCGCGAGCGCAAGGTGCGCGCAGCACTGAGCAACAGTTTTGCCTTCGGCGGCACCAATGCCGTGCTGGCCTTCAAGGCGATCTGAGACGGGCGATCTGAGATGGGCGAGCCGACGCGGGCGCTCGCCGGCGCCGGACGCGTTCCCATCCTTGCGGGTGCCGGTTGACTGACCGTCCATGGGGGGCGATTGCCGGCCATATTGATCCCAGAGGGCCGGGGTCCTAAGT
>NZ_RZSV01000337.1:0-4450 GCF_004023205.1 Mesorhizobium sp. M1A.F.Ca.IN.020.03.2.1
GTGACGAAACGACCGCTCCGGGGACCACCGTGCCAATGCCGGCCGCGCCCGGCACCAAACCCTCCGACAACAGCCAGTCGGCCGATGAGACGGACAAGAGCGCGCCGGAAGCGCCAACCGGCAGCGGCGGCATCACCAGCCCGCGCTCCGACCCGGATTCGCCGCCGCCGCCCGTCGTCTACGACCTCGACAAGCTTCCCGAACCGGTCAAACGCATGCACGGCCTGATCATCGAGGCCTGCAAGAGCGGCGATATCGAGAAACTTCGGCCGCTGATCGGCTCGGGCGAATCCATGACGCAGCTTTCGCTCGGCGACATCGAGGGCGACCCGGTCGCTTTCCTCAAGGGACTCTCCGGCGACGGCGACGGCCAAGAGATTCTCGCCATTTTGGAAGAGGTGCTCAGCGCCGGCTATGTCCATGTCGACACCGGCACGCCGCAGGAGCTCTATGTCTGGCCGTATTTCTTCGCGCTGCCGCTCGACAAGCTGGATCCCAGGCAGCGCGTCGAGCTGTTCAAACTCGTCACCGCAAGCGACTATGACGACATGAAGCAGTTCGGCGCCTATATCTTCTATCGCGTCGGCATCACGCCCGCCGGCCAGTGGCTGTTCTTCGTCGCCGGGGATTGAGCCAGAAGCTCATCCCTTGCCAATTTTGGTCTGCGGCCATATGCGGTTTGCCTCCTCTCGCAGAGCCGGAATCGCATCGGCTCCCACCGTCGGCATTTGCAAGAAGAAAATCGACCAGGGCAAGTTCCCGCAGCTGCAGGCACTCTTAATGCAGGGCGCGCTTAAGAAATCCAACGTGGCCTAAGCCGCCAGCGCCTCGGAAAACTCCACCGCCCTGCCCTGGCCGGGCGTGACGATCTCGCCGTCCCACATTACCCGGTTGCCGCGCACGATGGTGCCGACCGGCCAGCCGGTGACCTCTTTGCCGTCATAGGGCGTCCAGCCCGCCTTGGAGCCAGCCTGCGCGTTGGTGATGGTCTCGCGGCGCTTCAGGTCTACGACGGTGAAATCGGCGTCGTAGCCGGCGGCGATGCGGCCCTTTCCCGCCATGCCGAAGATGCGCTGCGGACCATGACTGGAGAGATCGACGAAACGCTGCAAAGTGAGCCGGCCGGCGTTGACATGGTCGAGCATGATCGGCACCAGCGTCTGCACGCCCGTCATGCCCGAAGGCGAGGCAGGATAAGGCTTCGCCTTCTCGGCCAGCGTGTGCGGCGCGTGGTCGGACCCCAGCACATCGACGATCCCTTGCGCAATGCCGTGCCAGACGCCGTCGCGGTGGCGCGCCGCGCGCACCGGCGGGTTCATCTGGATCAGCGTGCCGAGCCGCGCATAGTCGTCAGCTGAGAGCGTCAGGTGATGCGGCGTCGCCTCGCATGTAGCGACGTCTTTATGCTGCTCGAGGAAAACGATCTCCTCGGCCGTCGAGATGTGCAGCACATGGATGCGCGCGCGCGTCTGTCTCGCGATGCGCACCAGGCGCTCGGTGCAGCGCAGCGCCGCGATCTCGTCGCGCCAGACAGGATGCGACGAGGGATCGGCCTCGACGCGCAGACCGAGCCGCTCGCGCAGACGGAACTCGTCCTCGGAGTGGAAAGCGGCGCGGCGGCGGGTGTTGCGCAGGATGGAGGCGACGCCTTCGTCGTCCTCGACCAGCAGGTCGCCGGTGGACGAGCCCATGAAGACTTTTATGCCGGCAGCTCCTGGCAGCCGCTCGAGCTCGCCGACATCGCCGGCATTGTCGCGCGTGCCGCCAACCCAGAAAGCGAAGTCGCAATGCATGCGGCCGGTGGCGCGCCGCACCTTGTCGGCAAGGGCCGCCTCGCTGGTGGTCAGCGGATTGGTGTTGGGCATCTCGAAGACCGCGGTGACGCCGCCCAAAACCGCGGCGCGAGACCCGGTTTCCAGATCTTCCTTGTGCTCCAGTCCCGGCTCGCGGAAATGCACCTGGCTGTCGACGACGCCGGGCAGGATGTGCAGGCCCGTGCAATCGATCGTCTCGCCGGCCGACGCTTGGCCGAGATCGCCTATCGCGGCAATACGCCCGGCCTTCACGCCGACATCGCGCCGGCCTTCACCGTCATGGTTAACTACCGTGCCGCCTGTCAGGATGAGGTCGAAGGTGGTTGCCATGGACTGGTCCAATCTCTTGCGGGGGGAGTGTGGCCGGCTTACGTAATGACCATCATTTTTGCAAGATCAGGCCGACTTCACGCCCATGCCCTTTGCCCTGCTGAAAGACCGCGCGCTCATTTCCGTGTCAGGCCAGGATGCCGAACATTTTTTGCAAAACATCCTCACCACCGATCTCGATGCGCTTGGCGCCGGCGAGGCAAAGCCCGGCGCGCTGCTTTCGCCGCAAGGCAAGATCCTGTTCGATTTTCTCATCTCTCGCGCCGGCGAGAACGGCTTCCGGCTGGAATGCCGGACCGACATAGCCGATGACTTCGTGCGCCGGCTGATGCTTTACCGGCTGAGGGCAAAGGCCGAGATTGCCAAGCAGGATCAGGCGCTTGTCACGGTTGCATGGGGCGATGATTCAACCGCCTCACTTGCCAATTCAACTTCCCTCGCCGACACGCGCTTCCGCG
The DNA here is from genome assembly GCF_004023205.1 of Mesorhizobium sp. M1A.F.Ca.IN.020.03.2.1. NCBI lineage: Bacteria > Pseudomonadati > Pseudomonadota > Alphaproteobacteria > Hyphomicrobiales > Phyllobacteriaceae > Mesorhizobium > Mesorhizobium sp. M1A.F.Ca.IN.020.03.2.1. The sequence continues at coordinate 2,603 of NZ_RZSV01000337.1, forward strand.
AGGTGGAGGTCAGGCGCAAATATGAGGGCGCAGTTCAGGACAGCGGCGATGCCGGCGCATGGCGGGCCCTGCGTATCGCCAACGGCATCGCCGAAAGCGGCAGCGATTATCAGCTCGGTGACGCTTTCCCACATGACGTTCTCCTCGACGAGACCGGCGGCGTCGGCTTCAAGAAAGGCTGCTATGTCGGCCAGGAAGTCGTCTCGCGCATGCAGCATCGCGGCACCGCGCGACGCCGCGTGCTGATCGCCACAGCCGGGGGTTCCCTGCCTGCGTCCGGTACCGAGCTCACCGTCGCAGGCCGCCCGGTCGGGACGCTGGGTTCGGTAAGCGGCGGACGCGGCCTCGTCATTGCCCGCATCGACCGCGTCAAGGCAGCGCTCGATGCCCGCGACCCGATCATGGCCGGCGACGTCCCGGTGACGCTCGCCATCCCGGGCTGGGCGAAATTCTCCTTCCCGCAAGACACCGTCAGCGCGGAGGAGGCCTGATGGCGGCCGACAGGGCGGGAGCGCCGCCGCGCGCCTGGCAGCGCATGCTGTCCGGCCGGCGGCTCGACCTGCTCGACCCCTCGCCGCTCGACATCGAGATCGCCGACATCGCGCATGGCCTCGCCCGCGTCGCCCGCTGGAACGGCCAGACCAGCGGCGAGCACGCCTTTTCGGTGGCTCAGCATTCGCTGCTGGTCGAGGCACTCTATGGTGAGCTGGTGCCGGCCGCCTCCGCCGAGGCGCGGCTCGCGGCGCTGCTGCACGACGCGCCCGAATATGTCATCGGCGACATGATCTCCCCCTTCAAATCGGTGATGGGCGGCTCCTACAAGGACTGCGAGCTCAGGCTGCAGCGCGCCATCCATCAACGTTTCTCACTGCCGGCCGAGCTCGGTTCCACCTTGCGCAAGGACATCAAGCGCGCCGACCAGATCGCCGCCTATTACGAAGCGACGCTGCTTGCCGGCTTCTCGACCGCGGAGGCGACGGAGTATTTCGGCCGGCCGCGCAGCTTTTCCGCCGACCATTTCGACTTCACTCCACGCTCGGTGACCTGGGCGCAGGCGGCATTTCTGAAACGATTCGCGGCGCTGGAAGCTAAACGCCAGCCTTTTCTCGCTGCCAATTCCGTCAAATAAAAGAACGCTAAATTAACCGGCGGCCACGACAGTAAACTGTTCAGTCACGGTCGGCAGGCGCGTTCATGCCCGTTGCTCATGTCAAGGCTGGTTCGGCCGCAGTCAGGCGGAAGGCAACCGGTATTGGCCCGGTTCGACGAATAGCGGAGGAACTTCGCGCACAAAACGAGCGCTTTTCGGCCGCCGTCGAGAACATGTCGCATGGCCTGTGCATGTTCGACGCCGACGAGCGCATGATCATCTGCAACCGAAACTACATCGACCTCTTCCGCCTCGACGCCAAAGTCACGAAGCCCGGCATTCGCTTCTTCGACATCTTGCAGCACAGCGTCGAAATCGGCATCGCCTCGCAAACCGCCGAGCAGCTCTACGCCGTCCGCAAACCCTATATCGACGGCGCCAAGCCCTCGACTTATGAGGAGACGCTGGCGGACGGGCGCATCATCGTCATCTCGCATCGGCCGCTGGCCTCCGGCGGCTGGGTGTCGATCTACGAGGACGTGACCGTGCAGCGGCGCTCCGAAGAGGAACTGAAGGAGCAGCATCGCCGCTTCGACGCCGCTTTGGCCAACATGTCGCAAGGCCTGCTGATGTATGACGCCGACGGCAAGATGATCGTGCGCAATCAGCGCTTTCTCGAGCTCTACAAAGTCGCCGCGACAGATTTCCCTTTTGGAACGACACACCGCGACGCGCTCAAACGACTGCTGGAGCTCGGC
>NZ_RZSV01000338.1:0-4387 GCF_004023205.1 Mesorhizobium sp. M1A.F.Ca.IN.020.03.2.1
CGGCTATCTCTACGTCATGGCCCGCACCGACGACATCATCAACGTCGCCGGGCACCGCCTCTCGACGGGCGCGATGGAGGAGGTGCTGGCCGCGCATCCGGACGTCGCCGAATGCGCCGTGATCGGCATCGCCGACGCGATGAAAGGCCAGGTGCCGCTCGGCTTCGTCGTGCTCAACGCCGGTGTGGCGCGCGACACCGGCGCCATCGAAAGCGAGGTGGTGGGCCTGGTGCGCGAGCGGATCGGACCGGTCGCAGCCTTCAAGACGGTGGTGACGATCAAGCGGCTGCCGAAGACGCGCTCCGGCAAGATCCTCCGCGGCACGATGCAGAAGATCGCCGACAAGGAGGAATGGACGATGCCGGCGACCATCGACGATCCCGCGATCCTCGACGAGATCACGGCGGCGCTCAAGGGGCGCGGCATCGGGATCTAGCCGTCTCGCGGGATCGCAACGCGAGGCAGCCTAGCGAATTCATCCTGCGCTGCAATCGACTGTTGTGCAATGCAGCAGCACCCCCTAGAAGTCTGCCCGGGGGGCCGTTCCGAAGGCACGGCATGGCTCAGCACAAGACCACATTCGGCGGCGTCGACATTTTGCGTTTCCTCGCCGCCGTCATGGTGATGTTCTATCACTACGGCTTCTGGGTATGGGCGTTTCCCGACGGCGTGTCGGCGCGCTCGACCGGCGGCATCCCTGCCCATCCCGAAATGGCGTTTGTCGGCTCCGGCTGGGTCGGCGTTCAGGTGTTCTTCGTCATCAGCGGCTTCGTCATCGCATTCAGCGCCGAGAATTCGACGCCGCTGAAGTTCTTCGAAGCCCGTGTCAGACGGCTGGCGCCGGCGGTCTGGGTCTGCGCGCCCATCTCCGCGATCGTGCTGCTGATGGTCGGTCTTTCCTGGCCGACCGATGCCGTGGTGCGACTTGCCCGCACGGCGCTGTTCGTGCCGTTCGAGCCATGGGTCGACAGTGTCTACTGGACGCTCGGCATCGAGATCGCCTTCTACGCCATCGTCTGGACCCTGCTGCGGTTCGGCCGATTCGACCTGATGGAAGCTGTCGCCGTCATCATCGGCCTGGTCAGCACGCTGTTCTGGTGTCTCTATTTCGCCTTCGGTTGGACCGATCTCGCGGAGGCGCGCTGGCTGCAGCTCACCCTGGTGCATCACGGCGCGTTCTTCGCGGTCGGCGTGCTCATCTGGCTGATGCGCTTCAAGGCGGTGACAGCGGCACGGCTCTGCTTCTCGGCGCTGTTTCTCGCCGGCGGAGCGCTGCAGATCGTAAGCTCGGTCGACGTGCACAGCATCAAGGTGGAAGCGGCGATGCCCTATGCGCCGCCGATCATCATCTTCCTGGCCGCGGTGGCGCTGATGGCTTGGTCGCTGCGCCTCAACCTTTCCCGGGGCGGCTGGCGCCGGATCGGGCTGATGACCTATCCGCTCTACCTCATCCACGATGTCGTCGGCGCGGCGCTGCTCGGCGTCCTGATCCGCGCCGGCGTGCCATACCTGGTTTCGATCCCGATCGTCGGCATGGCCATGATCGCGGCAAGCTGGCTGGTGGCGGCCGAGGCCGAGCCGCGCGTCCGCATGCTGCTCGACCGCACGCTTTTCCGTTATCGGCTCAAAGCAGCCTAAAGCGCATCGCGCTGAAACGGAGTCAGCCGACGCTTTTCGGGGTATTGATGCACGTCGTTTTGCCAAGACCGCTGCGCCTTTTTGGCGATGTGCATCGAGCAGCCCGGTGTGGAAATGTTTGCATTCGACATGATATCGAGGCTTGGTCCACGCTCCGTGGCATGACCCTAGTTTGAGTACCGAGCCTCAATCCGTGAGCCTGTTCCAACGATCGAGACGACCCCGGCCCTTGCCGCGCGAACGGCTGATGATGGATATGCGCGACACGGTGGTCTACGCGATCGGCGACGTGCATGGCTGCTACGACGAGCTGAGCACGCTGGAGCAGAAGATCGAGCTCGACGCGCTGCAGTTCCGCGGCCGCAAGATCATCATAATGCTCGGCGACTATGTCGACCGCGGGCCCAATTCGCGGCGCGTGGTCGAGCATCTGATGGCACCGCCGCCAGAAGGTTTCATGCGCGTGTGCCTTGCCGGGAACCACGAAGTGGCGATGCTCGCCTATCTCGACGGCCATCTGTCACTGGAGCCGTGGCTCCGCGTCGGCGGACGGGAAACGCTGTTCTCCTACGGTATCGATCCCGACCGCCTGGCCGATCTCTACGGATCGAGCGAAGAGGTAGACGAGCGTATCCGCGAGGCCATTCCGGCCACCCACGTCGCCTTCATGCGCACGCTGCCGGTGATGATCTGTTCGGAGCGGTTCCTTTTCGTCCATGCCGGCATCCGGCCCGGCATCGCGCTCGAAGCGCAGGACGAGGCCGACCTGCTCAACATACGATCCGAGTTCCTGGCGGCGGCGCACCGCCTCGATCGCTGGGTCGTGCACGGACATACGATCGTGGACGTTCCGACGCTCGACGGGCGCCGGCTCGGCATCGACACCGGCGCCTTCCAGAGCGGCCGGCTGACCGCCCTCAGGATCGTCGGCAAATATGGGCGGCTGCTGTCGACCGGAGAATAACCGCCGCGGCTTTTCGTCGGATGAACTGCTTTAGGCGGCCTGCTTGGCGCGCGATTCCGACTTCTCGAGGTAGTAACTCGAATAGCGGTCGAAGAACTTTTCCGAACCGCCGAGAGAGCCGTATTTCGCCAGCTTCTTCAGCTCGACCTTGTTGAGCACCGCGCCGGTGATCTTTTCGGCGATGTAGGGTTCCGACTCCAGCATCGAGCGCACCATGGCGCGTGGCGTGCGTCCCCACTCGGTGACGAGCACAAAGCCGTCGACCAGCGGCGCGAAGGCCTTGGCGTCGACCACCGGGCCGAGCGGCGGTAGGTCGACGATGATGTATTCGAACGTCTCCTTGGCGTTCTCGATGAAACGCCGCATGCCGGCGGAGCCGAGAAGCTCGCTGGTGTGCGAGAACTGGCCGCGCACCACGGCCGGGATGATCGCCAGCTTGGTCTGGCGGTCGACCTTGCCGACCGACTGCCAGGTCTGTCCATTGACCACCGCTTCCATCAGCCCGTGCTCCGACTCCATGCCGAGGCTGCGGCTGAGGCCCGGATTGCGCAGGTCGCCATCGATCAGCAAAGTCTTGGCGCCGTTGGCGGCGAGCAGACCGGCGAGGTTCGCCGCAACCGTCGACTTGCCTTCGCCGGGCAGGACGGAGATGACGCCGATCACCCGACTGCCCTTGTCTTCCATCACCACGTCGAAAGCGATCTTGGCATTGCGGAGCGTCTCGGCGAACATCGAGGCCGGCGCATCGAGGCTCACCCGCATGCGCGCCCGTTTCTCGGCGGCCGACAGGCTGGTGACCTTGCCGTCGGCCGGCAAGTCGTCCGGCTTCGACTCCTTGGCCTTGCCGCCGCCGATCGTCGGCAGATAGCCGAGGAACTTCAGGCCGACACGGTCGCGAATGTCCTCGCCTGTCCGGAAGAAGCGCTCGTTGAATTCGTTCAGGCCTCCGCAGCCGGCGCCGAGCATGAGGCCAAGCACCAGCGAGAGCGCCAGCACACGCAAGGTGCGCGGAGCCGAGGCGGTGAGAGGCATCGACGCGTCGGAGATGATGCGGACCTTGCCGACCGGGAATGACTGCTGCTGCGACGCTTCCTCGTAACGGCTAAGGAAAGTCTGATAGAGCGTGGTCAGCGCCTGCGCCTGCTGATCGAGCTCCTTCAGCCTGACCTGCGACTGGTTGTCGATCGAGCTCTTGCCTGCCTGGGTGGCGATTTTCTCCCTAAGCGCGGTCTCGCGCGCCTGCGCCACCTGATAGTCGTTTCGGTAGCTTTCGGTGATCTGTTTCAGCTGTCCGAAGATCTGCGCCGAGACGTCGGCCTTCTCCTTGGCCAGCGCAACCGCCTGCGGGTGATCCTTGCCGAAGTTGTTCTCGACGTCCTGCAACCGCTTGGCGATCGCGAGATAGCGGGTTTTCAGCGCGATGATGACCGAGCTGCTCGGCTGATCGGCCGCTATCGCGGAATCGTTGAAGGCGCTTTCGGAGCCGCTGTCGACGATCGCCTTGTACTGCTGGTAGCGGGCGCTGGCGCGGGCTGTATCGGCCTGCGCGACGATGAGCTGGGCGTTCAGGTCGGCGAGTTGCTTGTCGCTGAGCAACTGGCCGTCGCTGTTTGCGGAAAGCCCGTGCTCGGCCCTGAACTTCTCGACCGCCAGCGCAGCTGCCTGCGAGCTTTCGCGCAGTTCGGTCAGCCGGCCTTGCAGCCAAACGGCCGCGCGCTCGGTGGCGTCGAAGCTGGCGTTGAGCTGGTCGGCAAGGTAGGCGTCCGCATAGGCCTTGGTGATGGC
>NZ_RZSV01000339.1:0-4382 GCF_004023205.1 Mesorhizobium sp. M1A.F.Ca.IN.020.03.2.1
GCAGCAGCCCGGCGCGGACCTCGTCGATGCCGAGCCTGCCGGCGATCGCTTTTGCCGTGCGCTCGTTGTCGCCGGTCGCCATGATGATCCTCAAGCCCTTGTCGTGCAGCGCCTTGATCGCCTCGGCCGTGGTTGCCTTGACCGGATCGGCGACGGCAACCAGGCCGGCAAGCTTGCCGCCGACGGCAACGAACATCGCCGTCTTGCCTTCGGCCTGCAGCGCTTCCGCGCTGGCGGAAACGGGCGCGGTGTCGACGCCGAGGTCGGCCATCATCGCCGCATTGCCGAGCGCAACCTTCCTGCCGGACACGGTGCCGGCAACGCCCTTGCCGGTTATCGCCTCGAAGTTCTCGGCACCTGCAAGCTTGGCGCCGCGTTCGGCGGCACCCTCGACGATCGCCTCGGCGAGCGGGTGTTCCGAGCCCTTTTCGAGCGTCGCGGCGAGCGCCAGCAATTCATTCTCCGCAATGCCTTCGGCGGCGACGACATCGGTCAGCCGCGGCCGGCCCTCGGTCAAGGTGCCGGTCTTGTCGACGATCAGTGTGTCGACGGAGGCGAAGCGCTCCAACGCCGCCGCTTCCTTGATCAGCACGCCGGCATGCGCGCCGCGGCCGGTCGCGGTCATGATCGACATCGGCGTGGCCAAGCCGAGCGCGCAGGGGCAGGCGATGATCAGCACCGACACCGCCGACACGATGGCGAAGGCCAGGCTGGGCTCGGGGCCGAAGAGCGACCATACAATGAAGGCGATGATCGCCACCAGCACGACAGCCGGCACGAAGTAAAAGGAAACTCGATCTGCCAGCCCCTGGATCGGCGCGCGCGAGCGCTGCGCCTTGGCGACCATTTCGACGATGCGCGAAAGCGTGGTCTCGGCGCCGACCTTTTCGGCACGCATGATGAGGGAGCCGTTCTTGTTGAGCGTGCCGCCGGTGAGCGAATCGCCCTCCGACTTCTCGATCGGCAGCGGCTCGCCAGTGATCATCGATTCCTCGATGGCCGAGCGCCCCTCGAGCACAATGCCGTCGACCGGCACGGCATCACCGGGACGGATACGGAGCCTGTCCCCGGTCTTGACGCTGTCGAGCGGCACGTCCTTCTCGGACCCGTCGGCGCCGATCAGGCGCGCCGTCTCTGGGGCAAGGTCGAGCAAGGCGCGAATGGCCGAGCCCGTGCGCTCGCGGGCGCGTAGTTCCAGCACCTGGCCGAGGAACACCAGCGAGACGATGACCGCGGCCGCCTCGAAATAAACCGGCACGCTGCCATCATGGCCGCGAAACTGGTGCGGGAAGACATCCGGGAACAGCGTCGCGACAAGGCTGAAGAGATAGGCAGCGCCGACGCCGAGCGAAATCAGCGTCCACATATTGAGACTGCGGTTGAGCAGCGATTCCCAGCCACGATGGAAGAACGGAAACGCCGCCCACAGCACCACCGGACTCGCCAGCGCCAGCTCTGCCCATGTCTTCGTGCGGCCGTCGACGAAACTTTCGAAGCTGACGCCCAGCATCGGCGCCATTGCGATGATCAGAAGCGGCAGCGAAAGCACGGCGCTGACCCGGAAGCGGCGGGTGAAATCGACAAGCTCCGGATTCGGGCCTTCGTCGCCGGAGGGCACGCCCATCGGCTCCAGCGCCATGCCGCAGATCGGGCAGGAGCCGGGCCTGTCGCGGATGATCTCGGGATGCATCGGACAGGTGTATTGCGTGCCCTTAGGCATCGGCTGCGGCGCAGGCCGGCCGGCAAGGTACTTTGCCGGCTCGGCTTCGAACTCGTCCTTGCATCCGGCCGAACAGAAATAGAAACCCTGCCCCTCGTGTCGGACAAAATGCCTGGCGCTCGCGCGGTCGACATTCATGCCGCAGACGGGATCGGTGGCCGTCAGATATTTGTCCGGCTCGGCCTGGAACTTCGTGCGGCAGCGCTCGCTGCAGAAATGAAAGGTCATGCCGCCATGCTCGGCCGCCGGCTTGCCGGCCGCCGGATCGACCGCCATGCCGCAGACGGGGTCGCGAATCACCGCTTCGGTCGCAGGCCGAGCATTCTTCCCCGAACAGCAGGATGCGCCGTGCGCATGATGATGGTTATGGTCGGAATGGGTCATCAGCAAATGCCTCGGAACTCTCGGATTGAGGCGGAGGTAGTCCTTCCAGTAACTGGAAGGTCAAGGGTCAGTTTCGATTTTTTAGTCTAGAAAGTTGATCGGCTGAGTGTCGAACGCACCTTCCGCGTGATGGAATTCGGCCTGTCGCACGCCCCATACACAGCGCGAAGAAAACGCGCTATAGACGCCGCCGAATGGCCAAGATCTCCCTCAAACTCGACGAAATCATCGATGGCGACGCTTTGCGCCGCGACATGACGGCGCTGACGGCGCCGAGCGCAGGCGACGGCTCCGGCAAGGCTGCCCGCACAGCCGTTCTCCAACTGCTCAAGGGCAAGCTCGCGGAAGGGCGAACGATCGCCGAGGCGATGCTGAAGCAGGATGGCGGCGGCCATGCCTGCGCCGAGCGGCTGTCGCATCTGATGGACGAGCTGATCCGGGCGCTTTACGATTTCGCGGCCACCCACGTCTACCAGGTCAAGAACCGCTCCGCCGCCGAGCGCATGGCGGTCGTCGCGGTCGGCGGCTACGGCCGCGGCACGCTGGCGCCGGGCTCCGACATCGACCTGTTGTTCCTGCTCCCTTACAAGCAGACGCCGTGGGGCGAGCAGATCGTCGAATACATGCTCTACATGCTGTGGGACATGGGGCTGAAGGTCGGCCACGCCACCCGCAACATCGAAGAGTGTCTGAGGCTCTCGCGCACCGACATCACTATCCGCACCTCGATCCTGGAAGCGCGCTTCCTGTGGGGCGAACGCAAGCTCTATGACGAACTGCTCACCCGCTTCGACCACGAAGTGGTGCGCACCACCGGACCCGAATATGTGCAGGCCAAGCTCGCCGAACGCGACGAGCGCCACGCCAAGGCGGGCGAGAGCCGCTATCTCGTCGAGCCCAATGTCAAGGACGGCAAGGGCGGCTTGCGCGATCTGCAGACGCTGTTCTGGATCGGCAAATACTTCTACCGCGTGCGTACCGGCCAGGAACTGGTCGAGAAAGGCGTCTTCACCGAAGCCGAGTATCGCGAGTTCCAGAAGGCCGAGGACTTCCTATGGGCGGTGCGCTGCCACATGCATTTCCTCACCGGCAAGGCGGAAGAGCGGCTGCATTTCGACATCCAGCGCGAGATCGCCGAGCGGCTGGGCTACACCACCCATCCCGGGCTGTCGGCGGTCGAGCGCTTCATGAAGCACTACTTCCTGGTCGCCAAGGATGTTGGGGATCTCACTCGCATCTTCTGCGCCGCGCTCGAGGAAGAGCAGGCCAAGCATGTGCCCGGCTTCAACCGCATCTTTCTCACCTTCTCGCGGCGCAAGCGCAAGCTTGCCGGCACGTCCGACTTCATTGTCGACAACCACCGCATCAACATTGCCGACGACAGCGTGTTCGAACGCGATCCGGTCAACCTGCTCCGGCTGTTCTGGTTCGCCGACAAGCACGGGCTGGAGTTCCATCCCGACGCGCTGAAGCTGCTTACCCGGTCGCTCGGCCTGGCCAACAAGTCGCTCAGGCGCGACGAGGAGGCCAACCGGTTGTTCCTCGATATCCTGACCTCGGACCGCAATGCCGAGCTCAACCTCAGGCGCATGAACGAGGCGGGGCTGCTCGGCAAGCTGATCCCCGACTTCGGCAAGATCGTCGCCATGATGCAGTTCTCGATGTACCACCATTATACGGTGGACGAGCATCTCATCCGCTGCATTGGCGTGCTGGCCGAGATCGAGCGCGGCGACGGCGCCAAGGTGCATCCGCTGTCGCACTCGCTGATGCCGGGGCTGAAGAAGAGCCGCGAGGCGCTCTATGTCGCGGTGCTCCTGCACGACATCGCCAAGGGCCGGCCGGAGGACCATTCGGAGGCCGGCGCCAGGATCGCGCGGCGCATCTGTCCGCATATGGGGCTGTCGGCCGCCGACACCGAGACCGTCGCCTGGCTGGTCGAAAACCATCTCGTGATGTCGATGACGGCGCAGACGCGCGACCTCAACGACCGCAAGACGATCGAGGATTTTGCCTCGATCGTGCAATCGGTGGAGCGGCTGAAGCTGCTTCTGATCCTGACCGTCTGCGACATTCGGGGCGTCGGACCCGGCGTGTGGAACGGCTGGAAGGGACAATTGCTGCGCACGCTCTATTTCGAGACCGAGCTGCTCTTGACCGGGGGCTTCTCCGAAGTGTCGCGCGCCGAGCGCACCTCCGCCGCGCGCGAGCGGCTCGCCGAGGCGCTTTCCGCATGGCCGGCGAAGGAGCGCAAGCGCTATGTCGCCCAGCACTACGA
>NZ_RZSV01000033.1:0-35406 GCF_004023205.1 Mesorhizobium sp. M1A.F.Ca.IN.020.03.2.1
GGCCGAGCGGGCCTTGCCAAAGCGTCAGCGGATGGGCGGCGAGGTCGACGGTCTTTGACATGGGCAAATCCATAGGCGCTTTTGGTGGGGCTGAATGGAGGCGGGTTATCCCGATGTAGGGCGGTGCTCGGCACCGCGCAACAACAGGATCAGTAGGCGCTGCAGTCCTGCGCGACCGCCGTCTGAGTGCTGGCGGTGATGCGGCCGCCGACGACGGTGAAGGTCTCGCGCATCAGCGTGTCGTTCTCGGGGAAATCGTAGCAGGCGAGCACCGTGGTCTCGCCCTTTTCGCTCTTCTCGATGCGATGGCGGATGGCGGCGCCGGCAACCGCGCCTTGCCATTCGTCGATCGAAGCGAGGAATTCCTGCTTGTCCTGGACGACGCCGACATCGTCGAGCTTCATGTGCACCTCTTCAGAAAGCAATTCGGACAGTTCGGTTCGGTCGGCGACCAGGAGTGCCGAATACCAACGATCGATGACGGCGCTGTCATCGGCGCTGGCGCTGATCGTCGCGGACAGCAGCAGCGCTGCCGCAAGGAAAAACCTACACCAGATCCGCTCCATCAACCCTCCATCAAAGCTCCGGCCGCTCGAAATCGCCGGTCTCCTTGTTCATCACCCAGAGCTCGCCGGTCGAGATGTCGAACCAGGCGCCGTGCAGGGTAAGCTTGCCCTTGCCCTCGAGGATCGAAACGCAAGGGAATGTCCTGAGATTGGCGATCGAATAGCGGATCGAGATGCGCTCCAGCGCCGTCTGGCGCTCGGTCGCCGTCATGAAGGTGCTGGACGAGACGGTCTCGGCAGCCGGCGCGATCAGGCTCATCCATTTGCCGATGAAATCGCCGGGCGACAGCGGCGCAAAATTGGTATCGAGCGCGGCGCGGATGCCGCCGCAGCGGCCATGGCCCATCACCACGATGTTCTTAACCTTCAGGCTCTGCACGGCGAACTCGAGCGCGGCAGAGGTCGAGTGGAACTCGCCGTCCGGCTCATAGGGCGGCACGAGATTGCCGACATTGCGCAGCACGAAGAGCTCGCCCGGCCCGGCATCGAAGATCGCTTCGGGGGCCGAGCGGGAATCGCAGCAGGCGACGATCATGGTCTCGGGCGCCTGGCCCTCGCGCGCCAGCGAGCGGTAGCGGTCGCTTTCGGCGGGATAGCGGCCGCTCATGAAGTTGCGATAGCCGGTCAGCAGATGTTCGGGGAGATGGGGCATTGGCGGCTAGAGCCTTTCCGAGGGTTTGGGGGCGGCAGCTCGTTGCGATCGAAAAAGCCTCTAGCGGCAAAAGCCGGTCGCGGGCAATGCCGAATTGCGGATGGCGGCGTCGCAAACGCATGCCGGCCGCCCCGTTCGGTCATGCCCAGATGGCGACCTGAATGCCGAAGCGGTCGGTCAGCGGCGGATCGGGCGAGGGCCGCGCCTCGCCGCTGGCGATGCGGCCGGCGATCAACATCATGGCGGCCGCGTCGAGGAAGTCGTCGCTGGCGGCACCCTTCGGCGGCGCCTGGTCGAGGAAGGTCTTGTCATAGCCTTGCCGGCAAAGCAGCGCCTTGCGCTCCTCCATGCCGGCCGGGTTGATAGTGCCCTTGATCTTCTTGGGCAGGATCATCGCGGTGCCGCCGTTCAGCCGACAGAAGGCGACTTCCGGGTGCGATTCGAAGATGCGGCCGCGTAAATCCGGTCGCGCGATCAACAGCTGGTCGATCTCGCGAATCTTCGAAAAAATACCGAAGGCCTGGATGGAAACGCCGCGCGGCGGATCCGAAGTCGTCATAGCCACCTCGCTTGCCCGCCGGTGCGCGGCATACCAGGCTTCCTCCGTGGTGAAGTTGCCGGTATCGGCGTAAAGCGCAGCGCGCGATGGTATGGCAAAGACGCTCGACTGCCGTGCTCCGAGCAGCGGCCGCACCAGCGCCTCCGGACCGCGACCGCCGCGGTTGGAAAAATCAGGCAGGCCGATCGGCATGTCGACGGCGATCGTGGCGTCGGGCAGGGCGTGTAGCAGAGCCTCGAAAGTCGCGAAGACCGATGCCGATGGCGGCGCGCCATGTTCGCGATGGACGGCGATCCAGCCGGCCTTGCAGCCGTCGACGCCGGCCGGCACGCCGCCGCCTGGCGTCACGCCCGCTTGTCCCGCCCGGGATGAAGGAGATGGCGAAGCTGCACCATCGCCATCGGATGCGAAAGGCTCTGCGCGTCCGTCTCGAGCTGCAGCTCGTCGCCGCCGCGTTTCGCCGTGCGCGCCAGGATCTCGTAGACGGCGGCCGTGGTCGACTGCAGCGCCTTCGCCGCCGGCTGGCCGGAAAGGATGCGGGCGAGATAGACGGCGGCCGTCAGGTCGCCCAACCCGTTCGGCGGCTTCTCGATCAGGCGGTGCTCGGCAAGCAGCGCCTGGCGGCCGTCGAGGAGGAAGTTACCGGTGCCGCCCGCCATCATCGAGGGTGCCGAGGTGACCAGCATGGTGGAGGGACCGGCGTGCAGGGCGGCCGCCGTCACCGATTTGATGTCGGGCAGCGGCGCTCCGGCCATCCATTCGAGCTCGTAGCGGTTGGGCGTGGCGATGTCGGCGATCGGCATCAGCCTGTCGCGCAGCGCGACGGCCGTCGGCTCCGGCACATAGAGCCCGCCCGAATCGCCCATCACCGGGTCGCAGACATAAAGGGCATCCGGCGTCCTCGCCTTGACGGCCGCAACCAGCGAAGCGACGGCCTCCGCCTGGCCGGCCTCACCGAGATAGCCCGAGAGCACCGCGCTCACCTCGCCCAGCCACGGCGCGCGCTCGAGGTCGGCCATCAGCGCCTTGAACTGATCGAGCGGCGGCACGATGCGGGTGGCGCGGCTGTGGCCTGGGTGCCAGGGCAGGATCACGGTCGGCACCGCCCAAACCGGGAAACCCAGCGTCTCCAGCGCGAAGACCGCGGCGCGGTTGCCGACCGAGCCGCGGGCGACATGACTGGAGATGACGATGACCGCGCGCGGCGCGTCGGTTTTATCAGCAATCATGAAATTCGGTTCCTAGCCACTCTGCGTGGCGGCATACACCAGCCACACCAACAGCCCAATGGCGATGATGAGGCCGAGCGTTCGGCCAATGCGGGTGCCCCAAACTTCGATCGGATCGGAGCGGTCGGCATCCGCCGCGGTCACGTGGTCGCGTGCGTCCTTCGCGGTGCGGGCGACGAAGGAAGCGCCGCCCGGCGTCGTTTCGCGCGCCACGCGCTCAAGGATGCGGCGCGATTCATTCTCGTCGTCCCGGCGCTCGGCCATGGCAAATGTCCTTTCCGGCCCGGAGCTTAGCCTGTTCGGTCGCGTATTCACAGGGGCGAGCGGCCAAGATCAGAGCGCTGCCACGACCGGGTCATTTTCTTGCGCACGGATTGTGGTAATGCTTCGCATCACAACTTCTGTCGAGGGGACCAATCATGTTCGCCGAGCGCCTTCTTCTACCCTCCGCTTTCCGCAATTTGCCGGCCTTGCTGATGATGGCCTTCGTGCTGCCGCTGCTTGCCGGCTGCGGCTACAACACCATCCCGACGGCGGAGGAGAATGCCAGGGCGGCCTGGAGCGAGGTGCTCAACCAGTATCAGCGTCGCGCCGACCTGATCCCCAACCTGGTCGAGACGGTGAAGGGCTACGCCTCGCACGAGAAGGACACGCTCGACGCGGTGGTCCAGGCGCGCGCCAAGGCGACGCAGATCACGGTGACGCCGGAGACGCTGAAGGATCCGGAAGCCCTCAAAAAATTTCAGGATGCCCAGGCCGGGCTGACGGGCGCGCTGTCGCGGTTGATCGCGGTCTCGGAAAACTATCCCGACCTCAAGGCCAACCAGAATTTCCTCGCGCTGCAGGCGCAGCTCGAAGGCACCGAGAACCGCATCGCGGTGGCGCGTCGCGACTACATCCAGGCGGTCAGGGAGTACAATCTGACACTGAGGACCTTCCCGTCGGTGCTGTGGGCGACATTCTGGTTCCGCGGCAATGAGCCGTTTGCGAACTTCACCGTAGAGGAAGACAAGATGCAGGTGCCGAAGGTGGATTTCGGCACGAGCACCAAGCAGGGCGGGTGAGCGGCGCGACTCAAATTTATTCGAGCTTGCAGGCCTTGCGTTCCTTCGCGCCCCCCTCTGTCCTGCCGGACATCTCCCCCTCTTGGGGGGAGATCGGCAGTTTCGCTGACCGTGCATCTCCTGCAACGCAGGCGGTTGGCGAAGGCGGCGGTGACATCCAATCTCCCCCCCTGCGGGGGAGATGGCCGGCAGGCCAGAGGGGGGTGGGACGGAATGCCTTCATCGGCGTTTTGCTGAGCATCTTCTGCCTCCTCCTCGCCTTTGCCGCCCTTGCCGCCGACCTGCCCCCGCTCACTGGCCGTGTCGTCGACAATGCCGGCATTATCGACGCCGGCACGCGCGCGGCGCTGACCCAGAAACTCGCCGATTTCGAGAAGAAAGGCTCCGACCAGATCGTCGTCGCGACCATCCCCACCCTCGGCGGCGAGGAGATCGAGCCCTACGCCAACCGGCTGTTCCGCTTCTGGAAGCTCGGCCAGGCCAAAGAGAACAATGGTGTTCTTCTCCTGGTTGCGCCGAATGATCGCAAGATGCGCATCGAGGTCGGCTATGGGCTGGAAGGCACGCTGACCGACCTGCACACCAAGCTGATCATCGAGAACGACATGGTGCCGGCCTTCCGCGCCGGGGACTTCTCCGGCGGCATCAGCAAAGCCGTCGACGACATGATCATGGTGCTGGAGGGCAATCCGGAGGAGCTGGAGGCGCGCGGCAAGCGTAACGAGCAGGCGCCGTTCAACTCCGACGACCTGTTCTTCGCCATCTTCATCACCATCTGGGCGCTGATCTTCTTCGGCGGCATCGCGCTGACGGTGCTGCCGCCGATCTTCGGCCAGAAGATCGGGCCCGGCCGCTACCGCTGGCTCGGCATGACCTTCGAGCCCAGCCGGCGATCCTCCGGCGGATGGTCGTCCGGTGGCGGCGGCTGGTCGTCGGGCGGTGGAGGTTGGTCCTCCGGTGGCGGCGGTGGCGGGTTTTCCGGCGGCGGCGGTTCGTCGGGCGGCGGCGGCTCCTCTGGAAGCTGGTGAGAAACCATGGCAACGCGACCGATCAGCCCCGAGGACCATGACCGCATCGCCGGTGCCATCCGTGCCGCGGAAGCAAGGACCGACGGCGAGATATACTGCGTCGTGGCGGGGTCCAGCGACGGCTATTTCTTCCCGGCCGCGTTCGCGGCGGCACTCGCCACGATTGTCGTCAGCCTCGCAGTGGCCTACGGGCTGGAAGCCTTGTGGCTGACCATCCGTTTGCCGCATTTCGTACTTGCTCAGCTTCTGGCGTTTGGCTGCATGCTCGCGCTCCTCTGGGCGCTGCCCGGCTTGCGCATTCACCTCGTGCCGAAACGGCTGCGCTACCAGGCGGCGCATGCCAATGCGATGAAGCAATTTCTCGCCCGCAACGTCCACCGCACCCAGGCGAGGACGGGCGTGCTGATCTTCGTCTCCATCGCCGAGCGCTATGCCGAGGTCGTTGCCGACAGCGGCATCGATGCTAAGGTCGGCCAGCATGTCTGGGATGGCGTGGTGCGGGACCTGACACAGCACGCGGGCGACGACCGACTCGCCGACGGCTTCGCCAAGGCGATCGAATCGGTCGGCGCGGTGCTGGCCGAGCATTTCCCGGTTACCGCCGGCGACACCAATGAATTGGATGACCATCTCGTCGAGATCTGACGGAACTGACTGAAAATCTGCTCTGCCGGGGCCGGGTGAGGGCTGGTTTTCGGCGCCTCCGACGCCGCCAAGCTCGTTTGTGAGAAAGCGCGGGCGCGACAGCGCGGACTCTTTGCAGTCGGGCCAAGCGGGTTTATGATTAACAAATCATGAACACGCTGACGATCGACATCCGGAAAGCCGACCCTCGCGATGCAATGGCTATCGCGGACGTGCACCAGGAGGCATGGCGCGGCGCCTATTCCGGCATCATCCCGCATCGCACGCTGACGGCCATGATCAATCGCCGCGGCCCCGATTGGTGGGCGAACGCAATTCGCAAGGCAGCGACCGTGCTGGTGGTCGAGATCGGGGGCACGATCGCCGGCTATGCCACGATCGGCAGGAACCGCGCCCGCGAGCTCAGGCAGCAAGGCGAGATCTACGAGCTTTACCTGCGTCCGGAATATCAGGGCATCGGCCTCGGCAGCAGGCTGTTCAAGGCGGCGCGGACGCGCCTTGCCGACCACGGCCTCAGAGGCCTGGTGGTGTGGGCGCTGGAGGACAATTACAACGCGCTGGCCTTCTATGCCGGCAATGGCGGCCGCGACGTCGCCGAAGGCGTCGAGGTCTTCGAGCAGAAGGCGCTGAAGAAGGTTGCCTTCGTCTGGGAATGATGGCCGCCACTTAAAGCGCGTAGCGGTGACGTGCTTCAAGTCTTCGTTTGATGCATATCGTTCGCCCAAAACCGCTGCGCAGTCTTGGGCGACATGCATTGGGTTACAATCCATCACAAACTGTGCGCTTCCATTAGCGTCCAGTGCTATTCGCCGCATTGCACCATGAAGCGCCGCCCGCTATCGATCTCACAAATCGAGAGAGGGATTTGAGCATGCGCATCGAAGCCGTACCAACGGGGAAGAATCCGCCCGAGGACATCAACGTCATCATCGAGGTGCCGATCGGCGGCGAGCCGATCAAGTACGAGATGGACAAGGAGGCCGGCACGCTGTTCGTCGACCGCTTCCTGCACACCTCGATGCGCTATCCCGGCAATTACGGCTTCGTGCCGCACACTTTGTCGGGGGACGGCGACCCAATCGACGTGCTCGTCTGCAACACGCGCGCGCTGGTGCCGGGCTGCGTCATCAATGTGCGGCCGATCGGCGTCTTGATCATGGAAGACAATGCCGGCCAGGACGAGAAGGTGATCGCGGTTCCCTCGCCGAAGCTGACGCTGCGCTACGAGAATGTCACCGAATACACGCACCTGCCGGAAATCACCCGCCAGCAGGTGCAGCACTTCTTCGAGCACTACAAGGATCTCGAGCCCGGCAAATGGGTCAAGATCGAGGGCTGGCACGATTCCAACTATGCCAAGAAGATGATCGTCGAGGCGATCGAACGGGCGAAGGCGGTCAAGTAGGTAAGCGGCAGCCAACGGCTGGGCGATGGGGCTTGGGCGAGCCCTCAACGTCGTCATCCCAGGGCGAAGCAGGAGCGCAGCTCCGTCGCGGAGACCCTGGGATCCATGCCGTGAGGTCGCGCGAAGATCGTTACGGAACAGAATTACTGCACCGTGGCAACGCCTTGATGTAACGGCATGGATCCTTGGGTCTGCGCCGCGTCGCTTCGCTCCTTGCTCCGCCCAAGGATGACGGATGCGCAACCTTCGCCGTCTCGCATTCGTCGAACACCCTCTGATTTCTAGTTATCTACTCGGCCGAAGTCCGGCACGTTGCCGATCACCTCGCGCTTGTCCTTGCCGCAAGCAAAACCCTTCGCCTTTTGGTCGGCGAGCTTGCGGGCCTGATCGTTGGCCTGAGGGTTGCCGGTAGCGAGCACGAGGCCGATTGTGCAACCCTCATGCTCCTCCGGCTGCGCGACCTTGGCGACGACCAGCACCTCGGTCGGCTTGTTTTCGTTTTCGGGATTGCTGATCTCGCGACGATGAATGACGGCGAAGGGCACCGCCTTGTCGCCATTGGTTTCGATGCGCCACTCGACCTTCGCCCCAGCGGTGTTGAACCCGGAGAAACTCTCCCAGATGGCGGTCATGTCGTCGGAGGGAAAACCGTAGTAGACGGACTCGCGCGCGTCGTCATAGCCGATCAGCACCGGATAGCCGCGATAGCCCGCGCAGGCGAGGTTCGCCCAGTCGCCGTCGCCTTCTTCCGATTGCGCGTAGGTCACGCAGTCCTTCTTCCAGTCGAGGTCGGTATAGTCGCTGGAAATGTCGCCGGCATGGGCCGAGCCACCAAGGATGACAAAGGCAGTAAGAGCAAGCCAGGCGCGCATCCGAAGACCTCCGTTTGGTGCAGCAGCGTAGCGTTAAAACCCGCGTGAGCCTAGGAAGCTGGGTTGGCGCGAAGGGTCAATTGTCTAGGCCGGTGCTGCTCCTCACCTGCCTGCCGGCATCCTCTCCCTGTATAGCGACGGGGAGAGGGGCGCTCTCCTCGATGGTTTCGCCAACAGCCGACGTTGCAGGAAAAGCGCCGAAGCAGCGGACCACTAGTTCTTCAAGCTGGCTTCAATCAGCAGATCGGCGTTACGGGCGACTGATGCCGCCGGTCCGCCGAGGCCGAACAATTGGCCGCTGATATAGGCGCCTTCGATCAGCAGCAGCAGCCCATCGCCCAGCGTATCGGAATCACTCGCACCCATCGCTGCCGCCATGGCGCGCAGGCGCCGGCGCAATTCCTGCTTGTTGTTCTCGCTCACCACCCGCGCGGGATGGCCGTGCTCGGGATATTCGACCGCCGCATTGGTCATGCCGCAGCCGCGATAGTCCGGCCTCTGCGTGCGTTTGCCGACGCGGGTGAGGAAAGCGATGATCTGCGCGCGCGGGTTGCCAGGATGCGCGTCCACGGCGTCGTCGAACCGCTGCCAGAATTCGAGGTCGTACTTGCGCAGATAGGAAGCGGCGAGTTCGTCCTTGGACGGGAAGGTCCGGTACAGGCTGGGCTTGGTGACGCCGGCGCGCCTGACGATCTCGTCGACGCCGATCGCCCGGATGCCTTCGCGATAGAACAGATCGCGCGCCACGTCGAGGATCTTGTCGGCAGCCTTCGGCGCCGGTGCCGTGCCGGCTCCGCTGATCGACGCTTCAATTTTATTGTCCGATGGCATTCAACAAACTCGCTTGACATTGTTACTGACCGGTACGTATGAATGGCGCCGCTCCATTGCAACGTACCGGTCAGTAACATGATAGCTCATTCCCGTCCCTTTGGCCAGCGCTACGCCTTCGTCGTCGTCGCAGTCATCTTCTTCTGCCTGCTGATCGCCGCCGGGCTTCGTTCCGCGCCGGCGGTCATGATGCTGCCGCTGGAAGAGAGCTTCGGCTGGCGGCGCGATGTCGTCTCGCTTGCCGCCGCTGTCGGCATCTTCCTCTATGGCCTCACCGGGCCGTTTGCCGCGGCGTTGATGGAGCGGATCGGGCTACGCCGCACGCTGCTTGCCGCGCTGCTGATCATGTCGGGTTCCACAGCGCTCAGCCTGCTGATGACCAAGCCGTGGCATCTGCTGCTCACATGGGGGGTATTTTCGGGCATCGGCTCGGGCGCGGTCGCCACCGTGCTCGGCGCCACCATCGTCAATCGCTGGTTCAAGACCAATCGCGGCCTGGTGATGGGGCTGATGTCCGCCTCGAGCGCGACCGGCCTGCTGGTGTTCCTGCCGCTGCTCGCCTCGTTGGCTCAGTCGGGAGGTTGGAAGCCGGTCGCCGTTGCCATCGCCATTGCCACGGCGGCTCTCGTGCCGCTGGTCTTTCTGCTGGTGCCGGAGCGCCCGGCTTCCATCGGCCAGGTGCGTTATGGCGCCGATGCCGACGACGTGCCGCCGGTGTCGCCGGCCGCGCAAGGCAATTTCCTGGCGCATACGCTGAACACGTTGCGCCGTGCCGCGGGAACCAGGGTGTTCTGGTACCTGTTCGCCACATTCTTCGTCTGCGGTTTCACCACAAACGGCCTCGTCGGCACGCACCTCATCGCCTTTTGCGGCGACATGGGCATCGGCGAGGTGCAGGCAGCCGGGCTGTTGTCGATGATGGGCATCTTCGACCTGATCGGCACGACGCTGTCCGGCTGGCTCACCGACCGTTTCGATCCGCGCAAGCTGCTTGGCGTCTATTATGCCGTGCGCGGCCTGTCGCTGATCTATCTGCCCTATTCCGGCTTCTCGGCCGTCAGCCTGATCATCTTCGCCGTGCTCTATGGGCTCGACTGGATCGCCACCGTGCCGCCGACGCTCAGGCTCGCCAACGAAGCTTTCGGCGACCGCAGCGGCCCGATCGTGTTCGGCTGGATCGTCGCCGGCCACCAAGTGGGCGCCGCGGCGGCGGCGGCCTTCGGCGGCACGATGCGCGAATTGCAGGGCAATTACGAGCTTGCCTTCCTGATCGCCGGCATGACCGGCATAGCCGCGGCCTGTATTTCGCTCTTGATCAACACGAGCAAGCCGGCTTTTGAGCCGGAACCGCAGGCGGCGTAAGCGCGACTTCCCCTTCTCCCGCAAGGGGAGAAGGGGAGAGCTGTGACCTGTTATCAAAATTTCATGGTTCCGATATGCGCCTGAAACATTGAGGCCGGAGGTTGGCGGTCCCGTTCAACGCCATCCGGAGACAGCCATGAACAAGCTCTCGTTAACCCGCCGCGCTTTCGTCACCTCGGCCAGCGCCTTTGGCCTAGTCGGCGCCTCCGGACTCGCGTTGCCTTACTATTCGCGCGCCAATCAGCGCCCGGCCTTCACCCACGGCGTCCAGTCCGGCGATATCGACGCCACCTCCGGCATGGTCTGGACCCGCACCGACCGGCCGGCGCGCGTGATGTACGAAGTGTCGACCACCGAAAGCTTCGCCGACGCCGTCAGGCTGGCGCCGCTCGATACCTCGCCCGCCAGCGACTATACGGTGAAGCGGCTGCTCACCGACCTCGCCGCCGACCAGGACATTTTCTTCCGGATGACGGCCGCCGATCTTTCCGACATCAACGCCATCTCCGAGCCGATCGTCGGCCGTTTCCGCACCGCGCCGGCGTCGAAGCGCGACGTGCGCTTCGCGTGGTCGGGCGACACCGCCGGCCAGGGCTGGGGCATCGACGAGACCGGCATGAAGACCTACTCCACCATCGCCAAGCACACGCCTGACTTCTTCCTCCATTCCGGCGACACGATCTATGCCGACGGCGCCATGAAGGACGAGGTCGACCTGCCCGGCGGCGGCAAGTGGAAGAACGTCGTCATGATCGACGAATATCGCGACCAGTGGAAGTACAACATGATGGACAAGCACGTGCTCGCGCTTAGCGCCATCTGCCCGACCTTCTACCAGTGGGACGACCACGAGGTGGTGAACAACTGGTCGGATTCGAAGGACCTGACGGCCGACAACCGCTACACGGAAAAATCCATCCATGTGCTGGCGGCCCGAGCGGCGCGCGCCTTCCATGAAATGACGACCATCCGCTACGAGCCTTCGGAACCGGGACGCGTCTATCGCAAGATCGCCCACGGGCCGCTGCTCGACGTGTTCTTCCTCGACATGCGCTCCTACCGCGGCCCGAACGGCCCCGACATGGAGGACACGCTGACGCCGAAGTCGCGCATGCTCGGCGAGCAGCAGACGCAGTGGCTGAAGCGCGAGCTGGCGAATTCCAAGGCGACCTGGAAGATCATCGCCGCCGACATGCCGCTCGGCCTCGTCGTCTGGAACGACGCGGCCAAAAAGGTCGGAGCCGAGGCGGTCAGCAACGGCGACAATGGCGCGCCGAAGGGCCGCGAGCTCGAATTCGCCGACCTGCTGCGCTACATCAAGACCGCCGGGATCACCAACACGGTGTGGCTGACCGCCGACGTCCACTACACGGCGGCGCATTACTACAATCCAGACAAGGCGCAGTTCCAGGATTTCAACCCGTTCTGGGAATTCGTCTCCGGCCCGATCCACGCCGGCACCTTCGGTCCCAACGATCTCGACATGACCTTCGGGCCCGAGCTGAAGTTCATCAAGGCGCCGAGCGCCGAGCAGGGCCAGAACCTGCCGCCATCAGCGGGCCTGCAGTTCTTCGGCCTGGTCGACATTTCCGGCGCCACCGAGCAACTAACGGTGCGGCTGATGGATCGCGACGACAACCAGCTCTACAAGGTCACGCTCGATCCGGTGCGGTCGGCTTAGGGTCGGCGCCAGGCAACCCTCTCTGTCCTGTCGGACTGTCCGTCACGGCAGAGGAGGGTGTGCCGGAGTGCTACCTTTGTCGATAGCCGTCGCAATATTAATCCGGATAGCAGGTCGCGGGAATGCTCGGCCAGACGGCGGTGTCGCAGTTGGCTGCCTTCTGGCGCTGCTTGAATGCGGCGCTGACCGGGCCGGTGACGATCGGGTCGACCCCGTCCGGGGCGTCGGCAAACATCTGCTGCGCGGTTTTGGCATCAGGGGGCGAGGGGTCAGCTTCTCTCAGGGCAGCCGCCGACTGCGCGGCGCCAGCCGCAACAAGCACGCCAAGCGCTGCCCACGCGAAAACCGGACGCAATCTGGACATCTGATCGGTCATGAACATGAAATTGCCCGGCCCCTCAAAGGTTCCGCCTTGGTTAACAGAATCATTTCACACCAAGACGTTTAAGAATCAGTGACCATTTATTTGGGGCGGGGCCTCCCCTTTCGCAATTGCGAAAAACCTTGTATGAGCCGCCCAACGAAAAAGGCGGCGCTTTCGGGCCTGCTGCCTGCAACGCTCCCGAGACCAGACAATGAACCTCCGCAATATCGCGATCATCGCGCATGTCGACCATGGGAAAACCACGCTCGTCGACCAACTCCTGAAACAGTCCGGCGCCTTCCGCGAAAACCAGCGCGTCGCCGAGCGCGCCATGGACTCCAACGACCTCGAAAAAGAACGCGGCATCACCATCCTGGCCAAGGCGACCTCGGTCGATTGGAAGGGCACCCGCATCAACATCGTCGACACGCCCGGACACGCCGACTTCGGCGGCGAGGTCGAGCGCATCCTGTCGATGGTGGATTCGGCGATCGTGCTCGTCGACGCCGCCGAAGGGCCGATGCCGCAGACCAAATTCGTCGTCGGCAAGGCGCTGAAGGTAGGTCTGCGGCCGATCGTCGTCATCAACAAGATCGACCGCCCGGACGCCCGTCACATCGAGGTGGTCAACGAGGTGTTCGACCTGTTCGCGGCGCTCGATGCGACCGACGAACAGCTCGACTTCCCGATCCTCTACGGCTCGGGCCGCGACGGCTGGGTGTCGGAAAATCCTGAAGGCCCGAAAGACCAGGGCCTTGCGCCGCTGTTCGATCTCGTCGTCAAGCATGTGCCGGCGCCGACGGTGCATCCCGGTCCGTTCCGCATGATCGGTACGATCCTCGAAGCCAATCCGTTCCTCGGCCGCATCATCACCGGCCGCATCGAGTCCGGTTCGCTGAAGCCCAACCAGGCGGTCAAGGTGCTGCACCATGACGGCACGCAGATCGAGACCGGACGAATCTCGAAAATCCTCGCCTTCCGCGGGCTTGAGCGCCAGCCGATCGAGGAAGCCCAGGCGGGCGACATCGTCGCCATCGCCGGCCTGTCGAAGGGCACCGTCGCCGACACCTTCTGCGATCCGAGCGTGAGCGAGCCGCTGCATGCGCAGCCGATCGACCCGCCGACGGTGACCATGTCCTTCCTGGTCAACGACAGTCCGCTTGCCGGCACCGAGGGCGACAAGGTGACCAGCCGCGTCATTCGCGACCGGCTGCTGCGCGAGGCCGAAGGCAATGTGGCGCTCAAGATCGAGGAATCGCCGGAGAAGGATTCCTTCTTCGTCTCCGGTCGCGGCGAGTTGCAGCTTGCCGTGCTGATCGAGACGATGCGCCGCGAAGGCTTCGAGATCGCCGTGTCGCGCCCGCGGGTCGTCATGCAGAAGGGCGATGACGGCCAGTTGCTGGAGCCGGTCGAGGAAGTCGTCATCGACGTCGACGAGGAGCACGCCGGCGTGGTCGTGCAGAAGATGTCGGAACGCAAGGCCGAGATGGTCGAGCTGCGCCCCTCCGGCGGCAACCGCCAGCGCCTTGTCTTCCATGCGCCGACCCGCGGCCTGATCGGCTACCAGTCGGAGCTGTTGACCGACACGCGCGGCACCGCCGTGATGAACCGGCTGTTTCATGCCTATGAGCCGTACAAGGGCGAGCTGCCCGGCCGCACCAATGGCGTGCTGATCTCCAACGAACAGGGTGAGTCGGTCGCCTATGCGATGTGGAACCTGGAGGACCGCGGCCCGATGATCATCGATCCGGGCGTCAAGGTTTACCAGGGCATGATCATCGGCATCCATTCCCGCGACAACGACCTGGAAGTGAACGTGCTGAAGGGCAAGAAGCTCACCAACATCCGCGCCGCCGGCAAGGACGAGGCGGTGAAGCTGACGCCGCCGGTCCGCATGACGCTGGAACGCGCGCTGGCCTGGATCCAGGACGACGAGCTGGTCGAGGTGACGCCGAAGACCATTCGGCTCAGGAAGCTCTATCTCGACCCGAACGAGCGCAAGCGCTTCGAGAAGTCGGCCAAGGTGATGGGCGCGGCGTAGGGTTTTAGCCCAGGCAGTTACTCAAGGGAGGGGGCATCGCTCCCTCTCTTTTCACTTCATGCACATGCGGCCGAAACGACAGCGTCACGGCCGGTCTCGCCGGAGAGGTCGACGCGTACCACCATGCCGTCGCGCACCGGCCTGCGCAGGGCTTTGGCGCCGCACGGTTCGATAGCGAGCAACCGCCGCGCTTCCCAGGCCTGCAGCCTCGACCGGGAGATGCCGAGCTCGCCGGCGAGCAAGCGGTCAAGCCGCAAGGGCGTTGCGGCATCGAGCCGAAGCTCAAGCCAAAGCGCCGTCGCGCCTTCCGGCCTGCCATCCAGCGGCTCCTTTCGCACCGTGACTTCGGGAGATTCTTCGATCCGCCCGACCCGATTTCTGAGCGCCACGGCATCGAAGCCATAGTGTCGGACCAGCGTCGGATCGTTGCGCTCCAGTGCAGCCATCAGCGCCGGTGCGATGTCGCGACGGTTGCATCGCTCGAAAATGGTTCGGTTCCAGGAATTGTCGCAGTCGGTGCAGCGATAGATCAGCCAGGCATCGATGCGCTTGCCGTTGGCGTTGACGCGGAACTTTCCGCTGCATTGGTAAGGTTTGACGCCGCCGCAGCGATTGCAGTTGATGAGAGGTCGAGGCGCGACTGCGGGCGCGACCACCCAGCGAATGCGCAAAGTTCGAGACATGCCGATAGGCCCTTCCCGTCGGGAAGTCCGTCAGCGCGGCAATGTCCGAGATGCCCATGCGGGCACGGTGTGGCGAAAGGCTGTAGTGGTTGAAAATCAGGCGCCCGCGCAATTGCGCGACGGCGGCTCAGCAATGCCAAACCGGTCTCGAGCCGCCGCCTGAAGAACACATGAAATGATGCAGGCGCCGCCAAAGCGCGCCTGCGCGTGCTTTCGGGGAGTAGACGAGACCGGCGTTTACTGAGGCAAAGTGAAACTCGAAATCGGGAAGGATCGGCTCTTCTAGCCGTGCGACGGCGGGCGGGCAAGACGAGTATGCCGCCCGCCGTGTTTCACTGTGACGACCTTCGGGCGCTTTGGCGCTACATCATCTCGATGATCGGCGCGACCTCGACGCTGAAGGCCGGGTTCATCAGGATCGGACAATCCCTTGCCTTGGCGACGGCATCGTCGATATCCTTCGCTTCGACGATCGTGTAGCCGGCGGTTGGATTGCTGCCGCCATTGTTCTCGACCACGCCGCCGGGCAGCACCGTTCTCGACATGCCGACAGGATTGCCGCCGTCGATCACAGCCGAACCCAGCTTGTCGTACCAGCCGGTCCAGGCATCCATCGCGGCTTTGCGCTCGGCCTCGTCGGTCGGCATCTTGCCGGAGCCGTGATAGACATAGAGAAATTTCGCCATGTTCTCCTCCCTTTTCGGCAGCGTCGAGCCGGGATGCGGCAGCGCCGCCTGGCGGTATGCGGCTATGCCGCAATCCGATATGCGGCTACGCCGCAATCCGATATGCGGGCTAACCGCAATCGTTGATCATCGACCCAAACGGCGGGGCGGGCAACGAGAAATTCGACGTTGCTAATGTGAGGCCGGTGAGCCTCACCTTGCCATGGCGTGGTATTCGGGGTTCGGTCGCATGTCGACCGCGGCGGCCACCCGGTTCGACATGTTGAAGAAGGCGGCAGTCGAGGCGATGTCCCAGATGTCGCGATCACTGAAGCCCACCTGTCGCAACGCGGAGCGGTCGGCCTCGACGATCTTGGCCGGCTCCTCCGTCAGCTTGACCGCGAATTCCAGCATCGCCGTCTCCCTCTCGGGCAGGCCGGCGGCGCGGAAATTCATCACCATCATCTCGCCAAGCGCGGGCTCACCGGAAAGCTGGCGCACCGCCGCGCCATGCGCGGTCAGGCAGTAGTAGCACTGGTTGATCGAGGAAACGGCGACCGCGATCATCTCGCGCTCCAGCTTCGACAGGCCGGACTCGCCCAGCATCAGGTCGTTGTACATGTCGGTGAAGGCGCGCAGCTTCTTCTCGTCGAAGGCGTAGGCCAGAAGCACGTTGGGCACGAGGCCGAGCTTTTCCTCGCATTTGGCGAAATAAGCCTTCGTCGCTTCGCTCAGCTCCGCCCGGGCCAGGTCGAGCGCCGTAATCCTGTCGGTCATATCCGTTCTCCTCGCAGGGTGAGCGTCGGTTCGATTTTCTTAAAGCGTCGTCAAACCTTTGTCGCCAAATAGCGCTCATCTGCTACCATAGACCCAAAAGCATGTGACGGGAGGGACTTCACATCATGGCCAGCCTGAAAACCGCAAGCCAGCCGAAAAAAACCAGTCCGGCAAAAGGAGGCGCGGCAAGGGCAGGCGAAAAGCCCGGCAGGCTCGCCGACTATCTCCTCGCCCGCACGCCGGCCGAAGACATCGCCGCCTATGACGTCGCCGACCTCGAACGCGCCGCCGATCTCGCCGGCCGGGCGGTCGCCAGGCACAGAAAGGGCGATTGCATCATTGCCATAGACGTGGATTCCGGCGTGACGCGCCAGGGCCGGCCGATGACGGTCATCACCGTCGTCAACGACAACATGCCGTTCCTGTTCGATTCCATCCTCGGCGAGATCACCGAGAGCGCCGGCGAGCCGCTTTTGGTCACCCATCCCGTCATCGTCGTCCGGCACGGCAAGAGCGGCATCGAGGAGATCCTCGGAGACGGCGGCTCCGTCAAGGGCGAAACCAGCCATGACCGGCTGAGCGTCGTCCACGTCCATATCGGCCGCCTTTCGGCGGATCAGGCCGAAGCCCTGGCCGGCCGCCTGAAGAAGCTGCTGGACCAGGTGCGCGCCGCCGTCGCCGATTGGAAGCCGATGCTTGCCCGGCTCGATCAGGCCATCTCGGAATTCCGCTACGCGCCGGTGCCGCTCGACAAGGCGCATGTCACCGAGGCGATCGCCTTCCTCGAATGGCTGCGAGACGACAATTTCACCTTCCTCGGCATGCGCGAGTTCAACTACACCGGCGGCGAGAAGAGCGGCATGCTGGAGCGCGCCGACAAACCCGGCCTCGGCATCCTCGCGGATCCCGACGTCCTGGTTCTCAGGCGCGGCACCGAGGCGGTGTCGACAACGCCGGAGATCCGCGCCTTCCTGCATGGGCCGGAACCGCTGATCGTCACCAAGGCCAATGCCAAGTCCCTGGTGCACCGGCGCATCTATCTCGACTATATCGGCGTCAAAACCTACACCGCCAAGGGCGTGCTTTCAGGCGAGCTGCGCATCGTAGGCCTGTTCACCTCGACCGCCTACACGCGTTCGGTGATGAAGATCCCCTATCTGCGCTCGAAGGCCGAGACGGTCATCGCCAAGTCCGGCTTCAATCCACATGACCATTCCGGCAAGGCGCTGATCAACGTGCTGGAGAGCTATCCGCGCGACGAGCTGTTTCAGGTTCCGGTGCCGATCCTCAGGAAGCACGCCGAAGCCATCCTCGGACTGATCGAACGGCCGCGCGTCAGGGCGCTGGTGCGGGTCGATCAGTTCGACCGGTTCGTCTCGATTCTCGTCTTCGTGCCGCGCGACCGCTACGACAGCGTCGTGCGCGAGAAGATCGGCACCTACCTGAAGACAGTATTTCAGGGCCGGCTGTCGGCATATTATCCGGCCTTCCCAGAAGGCGGGCTGGCGCGTGTGCATTTCATCATCGGCCGCTCCGGCGGCAAGACGCCGAAGGTCGAGCCGGCAACGATAGAGGCAGCGATCCGCGACATCGTGCGCACCTGGGACGATGCGCTGCGCGAAGCAGTGTCGGAATCGGGCGCCGATGCAACGCTTACGGCAATTGCCTCGCGCTTTTCGGAAAGCTATCGCGATTCGTTCTCGCCGGCCGTGGCGCTGGCCGATGCAGGACGCATCGCCAGGATCGATGCGGCCAATCCAATCGCCATCGACTATTACCGCCATGCCGACCAGAAGCCGCACCAGGCGGCGCTGAAGATCTATCACCACGGCAGTCCGGTGGCGCTGTCGCGGCGCGTGCCGGTGCTGGAGAATATCGGCTTCCGCGTCATCAGCGAGCGCACCTTCGAGGTTGGCGACGAAGCCTCCGGCATGGTGTTCATCCACGACATGGAGCTGGAGAACAGCTACGGCAAGCCGATCGACCTCGGCGACGGTGCGCTGTTCGAGGATGCCTTCCTGTCGGTCTGGCGCGGCGACGTCGACAATGACGGCTATAACGGCCTTGCCCAGACCGCGGGTCTCTGGTCGGGCGAAATCACGATCCTGCGCGCCTACGGCCGCTATTTGCAGCAGGCCGGTATCCCGCAGAGCCAGGATTTCATCGCCGCCGCGCTCAACCGCTATCCGGAGATCGCGCGCGGCCTGCATCAGCTGTTCGTTGCCCGCCTTGGCCCGACGGCCGAGACCGAGGGCGTGGTCGCCGCCAAGCACCTCAAGGCCAAGATCAAGGACGCGCTGGAAGAGGTGCCCAACATTGATGACGACACCATCATCCGTCGTTATCTCAACCTGATCGAAGCCTCGCTGCGCACCAATCATTTCGTTGCCGATACGAAAGACAAAGGACAGTCGCTGGCGATCAAGCTGGATTCGCAGGCGGTCGACGGGCTGCCGGCGCCCCGCCCCTGGCGCGAGATCTTCGTCTACGGCTCGGAGGTCGAGGGCGTTCATCTGCGCTTTGGCCCGGTGGCGCGCGGCGGCCTGCGCTGGTCTGACCGCGCCCAGGACTACCGCACCGAGGTGCTGGGTCTGGTCAAGGCGCAGCAGGTCAAGAACGCGGTCATCGTGCCGGTCGGCGCGAAGGGCGGCTTCTATCCGAAGAAACTGCCGATGAGCGCCGGCCGCGACGCGATCTTCGAGGCCGGCACTTCGGCCTACAAGAATTTCGTCTCCAGCCTGCTTTCGATCACCGACAATATCGGTGTCGACGGCATCATCCCGCCGGCCGGCGTGGTGCGGCGCGACCAGGATGATCCCTATTTCGTCGTTGCCGCCGACAAGGGCACGGCGACCTTCTCCGATACGGCCAACGCCATTTCGGAGACGCACAATTTCTGGCTGGACGACGCCTTCGCCAGCGGCGGCTCGGCCGGCTACGACCACAAGAAGATGGGCATCACCGCCAAGGGCGCCTGGGAAGCGGTGAAGCGGCATTTCCGCGAGATGAACCGCGACATCCAGACCGAGCCCTTCACGGTCGTCGGCGTCGGCGACATGTCGGGCGACGTGTTTGGCAACGGCATGCTCCTGTCACCGGCAACCAAGCTGATCGCCGCCTTCGACCACCGCGACATCTTCATCGACCCCGACCCGGACATGGCGGCCTCGCTGGCCGAGCGCCAGCGCATGTTCGCGCTGCCGCGCTCGTCGTGGCAGGACTATGACAAGTCAAAGCTGTCGGAAGGCGGCGTCATCGTCTCGCGCAGCCTGAAGTCGATAACGCTGCCGCAGGCGGCGGCCGCTGCGATCGGCCTCGCCAAGACCACGGCAACGCCGGTCGAGATCATGAACGCCATCCTCAAGGCGCCCGTCGATCTTTTGTGGTTCGGCGGCATCGGCACCTATGTCCGGGGCTCCGGCGAGACCAATGCCGATGTCGGCGACCGCGCCAACGACGCCATCCGAGTCACCGCGCTCGACGTGCGCGCCAAGGTCATCGGCGAGGGCGCCAATCTCGGCGTCACGCAGCGGGCGCGCATCGAGTTCGGTATGAAGGGCGGCCGCTGCAATTCCGACGCCATCGACAATTCGGGCGGCGTCAACTGCTCGGACGTCGAGGTCAACATCAAGATCGCGCTGGCGTCGGCCATGCGCAAAGGCTCGCTGGCGCGGCCGGCGCGCAACAAGCTGCTTGCCGAGATGACCGACGAGGTCAGCACGCTGGTGCTTTCCAACAACTACCAGCAGACGCTGGCGCTGTCGCTGGCGCGCAAGCGCGGGCTGGCCGACATCGCGCACCAGGCGCGCTTCATGACGGCGCTCGAAGCGCGCGGCCTGCTCGACCGCGCCGTCGAGACGCTGCCTTCGCCGGCGGCGCTTGCCGAGCGCGAGGCTCGCGGCGAGCCGTTGACCAGGGCCGAGCTCGGCGTGCTGCTTGCCTATGCCAAGATCGTGCTCTTCTCCGACATCGTCGCCAGCGACGTGCCGGACGATCCGCATTTCGACCGCGATCTGATGGGCTATTTCCCGGAGCGGATGGCGAAGAAATTCGCCGGCGAGATCCGTGCCCACCGGCTGCGGCGCGAGATCATCGCGCGCGTCGTCGCCAACGATCTCGTCAACCGCGGCGGGCCGTCTTTCGTCAACCGGCTGCAGGAAGCCACGGGCCGCACAGCGGGCGCCGTCGTGCGCACCTTCGCCCTGGTGCGCGACGGTTTCGCGCTGCCTTGGCTCTACAAGGAGATCGATGCCCTCGACAACCAGATCGACGGCCAGACGCAGCTCGATCTCTACCAGGCAGTCAGCCGGCTCATCTTCATGACCAGCGGCTGGTACCTGAAGAACGACCTCTCCTCCGCACCGCTCGGCCAGCGCATCGCCGACTTGCAGGAAGCGCGCAAGTCTTTGGAGCCGAAGCTCATCTCGCTGCTGCCGGCCTTCTCACGCGAGCGGATCGAGGCGCGGCGCCATGACCTGTTTGAGGGCGGCGCGCCCGACAAACTTGCCGAAAAGCTGGCGCTGGCCGAGGTGAGCGACCTGATCCCGGACATCGCGCTCACCGCACGCACGGCCAATGCCGACATCGTCAGCGCCGCTAGGGCCTTCTTCGCCGTCAGCGACGCTTTTCGCATCCCTCGCGTCGAGGAGGCCGCGCGCTCGATCATGCCGCCGGACTATTACGACCAGCTGGCGCTGTCGCGCGCGACCGACACGATCGGCGCCGCAAGGCGCGGCATCGCGGTCGCGGCGCTCACCGCCCACGGCCAGGCGGTGGATCCGGTGGCGGCCTGGCTGGAAGCAGGCGGCGAGCAGGTCGGGCGAATCCGCGAGAGGCTGCAGGCGCTGACCGAAGCCGGCGACATCACCGTGTCTCGGCTGTCGGTGGCGTCCGGCCTGATGAGCGACCTGACGGGGATGTAGGTTTACCCTGCCCCTTGCGGGGAGGTCGCTGCGAAGCAGCGGGGCGGGGCTCGGCGCCACCCCCATCCGGACCTGAGGTCCGATCTCCCCATAAGGAAGAGGTCGCGGCCGGCGCTCTTGTTCCCGCTGACGCGGAGTGGAAACGCGCAAGCCAATGAGCGGCGGCGCCGTGCTTGTTCATTTGCATCGCCGCCCGAAAACATGCAGACATGCGCGGGGCGCGGGGCAAGCGGACGATGCCGGAGGGGACATGGCCGAAGTAGCAGTGCAGCGGGCAACGGGGCGCGGCATCTGGGGCTGGATGTTCTTCGACTGGGCAGCGCAACCCTTCTTCACCGTCGTCACCACCTTCATCTTCGGGCCATACT
The DNA here is from genome assembly GCF_004023205.1 of Mesorhizobium sp. M1A.F.Ca.IN.020.03.2.1. NCBI lineage: Bacteria > Pseudomonadati > Pseudomonadota > Alphaproteobacteria > Hyphomicrobiales > Phyllobacteriaceae > Mesorhizobium > Mesorhizobium sp. M1A.F.Ca.IN.020.03.2.1. The sequence continues at coordinate 21,715 of NZ_RZSV01000033.1, forward strand.
TCGTCTCGCGCATGGCGAGCGACCCCACAACCGGGCAGGCTGCCTGGGGCTACGGCATCGCTGCCGCGGGTCTCGTCATCGCGGTGCTTTCGCCGGTGCTCGGCTCGATTGCCGACCAGACCGGGCCGCGCAAGCCATGGATCGCCTCCTTCGCGGCGGTCAAGATCATCAGCCTTACGCTGCTTTGGTTCGCCGCGCCCGGCTCCAGCCTGTTCCTGATCGTGCTGCTCTTCTCGCTCGCCTCTGTGGCCGCGGAATTCTCCACCGTCTTCAACGATTCCATGATGCCGCGCCTAGTGCCCAAGGAGGACATCGGCAAGATCTCCAACATCGCCTGGGGGCTCGGCTATCTCGGCGGCATGGTGGCCTTGATCTTCGTGGTGCTGTTCCTGGCCGGCAATCTGGAAACCGGCAAGACGATCATCGGCCTCGACCCGCTGTTCGGGCTCGATCCTAAGCTCGGCGAGGACGCGCGCTTCACCGGGCCGATGTCGGCCGGATGGTACTTCCTGTTCATCCTGCCGATGTTCATCTTCACGCCGGACGCCATCAAGGGGCTTTCAATGGGCCCGGCGGTGCGGGAGGGCCTGTCGGAATTGAAGTCCACGCTCTTCGAGGTGCGCAAGCGCGTCGGCATCTTCCGCTTCCTCGTCGCCCGCATGATCTATCAGGACGGCGTCAACGCGCTCCTGGCGCTCGGCGGCACCTTTGCCGCCGGCATGTTCAACTGGTCGATCACCGAGATCGGCATGTTCGGCATCATCCTCAACGTCGTCGCGATCTTCGGCTGCTGGATCGCCGCGCGCCTCGACACCGCGCTCGGATCGAAGGCCGTGGTGATGATTGCGCTGATGCTGCTTTTGCTGGCTACGATCGGCGTCGTGTCGACCGGGCCAGGCTTCACGCTGCTCGGCCTAATACAGCTGCCCACCACCGATTCCGGCGGCCTCTTCGGCACCGCGGCCGAAAAGGCCTACATCCTCTACGGCCTGCTGATCGGACTCGCCTTCGGGCCGGTCCAGGCCTCCTCGCGCTCCTACATGGCGCGCAGCGTCACGGCCGCCGAGTCCGGCCGCTATTTCGGCATCTACGCGCTGGCCGGCAGGGCAACGAGCTTCCTGGCGCCGTTCCTGGTGTCGACGATCACGCTGGCCAGCGGCTCGGCACGGCTCGGCATGGCGGTGATCGCGCTGTTCCTCGGCCTCGGCATGGCAATCCTGGTCAGGACGCCATATCCGGCAGACAAGCCGGTGGAATAGCGCTCTCCTTCTCCCCTTGTGGGAGAAGGTGTCGCCGAAGGCGACGGATGAGGGGTGCTGGACGGAATGAGGCGGCGGCAATTTCAAGCGCATTGCCAAGCTGGAACACCCCTCATCCGTCTCGGCGCTAAGCGCCGATCCACCTTCTCCCACAAGGGGAGAAGGGAAGAAGGGCACTCAATGCCTGAAGTGCCGCACCCCGGTGAACACCATGGCGATGCCGTGCTCGTCGGCGGCGGCGATCACGTCCTCGTCGCGCATCGAGCCGCCGGGCTGGATCACGGCCGTGGCGCCGGCCTCGATGGCCGACAGCAGGCCGTCGGCGAAGGGGAAGAAGGCGTCGGAAGCGACGACCGAACCCCTGGTCAGCGGCTCGGCCAGGCCAGCCGCCTCGGCAGCGTCGAGCGCCTTGCGGGCGGCGATACGCGAGGAATCGACGCGGCTCATCTGGCCGGCGCCGATGCCGACGGTCGAGCCCTCCTTGACGTAGACGATGGCATTCGACTTGACGTGCTTGGCGACGCGGAAGGCAAATTTAAGGTCGGCCATCTCGGCCGGAGTCGGCGCGCGTTTCGTCACCACCTTGAGCTCGAGGTCGTCGACCACCGCATTGTCCCGGCTTTGCACCAACAGCCCGCCGGCGACCGATTTGGCGACCGTGCCGTCGGCGCGCGGGTCGGGCAGACCGCCGGTGACCAGAAGGCGCAAGTTCTTCTTCGCCGCTATGATCGCCGCGGCCTCATCGGTGGCATCGGGCGCGATGATGACCTCGGTGAAGGTCTTCACGATCTCTTCCGCTGCCTCGGCGTCGAGCATGCGGTTCATGGCGACGATGCCGCCATAGGCCGAGACCGGATCGCAGGCCAGCGCCTTGGCGTAAGCCGCCTTCAGCGTCGCGCCCTCGGCGACGCCACACGGGTTGGCGTGCTTGATGATGGCTATCGCCGCTGACCGGGTCGGATCGAATTCACCGACCAGCTCGAAGGCGGCGTCGGTATCGTTGATGTTGTTGTAGGAAAGCTGCTTGCCCTGCAGCTGCCTGGCGGTCGCGACGCCCGGGCGCTTGTCGCCGGAGAGATAGAAGCCGGCGCCCTGATGCGGGTTCTCGCCATAGCGCATCACCTGGTCCAGACGGCCGCCAAAGGCGCGCCAGGTCGGATGCTCGATTTCGAGCGTGTCGGCAAACCAGCCGGAGATCGCCGCATCGTAGGTCGCGGTGCGGGCAAAGGCCTTCGCCGCCAGCTTCTTGCGGAAATCGAGCGACAGCGAGCCGAGATTCATCTCGAGCGCGTTGAGCACCGAGGCATAGTCGGCAGGGTCGGTGACGATGGCGACATAGGCGTGGTTCTTGGCCGAGGCGCGGATCATCGCCGGGCCGCCGATGTCGATGTTTTCCACGATCGAGGCGTAGCCGGCGCCAGAGCGGCGGACCTCCTCGAACGGGTAGAGGTTGGACACGACGAGGTCGATCGGCTGGATGTGGTGGTCGTGCATCGCTTTGGCGTGCTCTGGGTCGTCGCGCACGCCGAGCAGGGCGCCATGCACTGAGGGATGCAAGGTCTTGACGCGGCCGTCCATGATCTCGGGAAAGCCGGTCAGCTCCGAAACATCGCGTACGGCCAGGCCGGCCGCGGCGATCTCCTTCGCGGTGCCGCCGGTGGAGACCAGCTCGACGCCGGCGGCGGCAAGGGCTTTGGCAAAGTCGATCAAACCGGTCTTGTCGAAAACGGAAAGCAGCGCGCGGCGAATCGGAACGAGGTCGGGCGCCGGAATGTTCTTGGCGGGGACGGCCATGGCTGGCGGCCTTTCAAGGCTGGTTGGGAACGTTCGCGGGCCGTAGCATATGAGGCTCGGAAATCAAGCGCGCAACTCGGGTTCCTTGGCCGCGAATCAGTTGTTCTCGGGATAGCCGGCGACGGCGGCGCGCGTCAGCTGCCAGTGCACCTCGGCGATCTCCGAGGCCTTGAAGGCAAGCACGATCTGCCGGCTGCGGCGCGGTCCGCCGAGCCCGGCGAAATAGATCGATTCCTCGATTTCCGGCGCCACTTCGGCACAAGTGAAAACCCAGGTGTCGCCCTGGGAGGCCGCCAGGGTCAGGCGGCCCTGCTCGTCGTGCAGCAGGCCGATGTCGGGATGGATATGGAAGCGCACGGTGACGAAGTCGCGGCCATTGTTGCGGATCGCCGCACCTCCGGGGCGAAGGAAGCGGTCGCGGCCGGTCAGCACATTGCCGTTCTCCGCCAGCTTCAGCTCCCGCTCGTGCAGCAAGCCGAAGCGCGCGGCATAGCCGTCGTGGCGCGCGACAAAGCCCTGCACACCCTTCTGGTCGATGCGCTTGCAGGGCACATGCTGCGGGCCGCCGATCAGCGGCGAGCCGAGCAGGTCGCTGACCCGCAACGAGTGACTGAAGCGCGCCGAGGACGTGTCGTTGACGGTGGCTGTCGAATGCGCGGCGGTGGCGCGGGCGAGCGGCCGGAATTCGGCCGCGCCATAGGTATCGATGCCTGCGTTGACGATGAAATGCTGGCGCCCGGAAGAAAGCTCGAAAGCGAGGCAGCCGGCATGCGCCGCGTTGGAGATGTCGACAGGCGGCGGCAGGCCGGTGTCGGCGATCACCGTGACGCCGCCCATCGACAGGCGCTCATAGCCGGAATGGGGCGCGTGCAGCAGCGGCGCGCCGACCGTGTCGTCATGACGCAGGATGGTGGCGATGCGATCGTGGATGGTGGCGCCCATGCCGTTGAAGCGGGCAAGGCTGCCGTCCTGGTGGCGGAAGAAGCGCAGCGCCGGCAGCATGCGGTCGATGGCGTTGATCAGCGCCGGCGGCGGCGCCTCCGCCTGGTTGGCATAGGTCTGGCGCAACGGCAGAAGGTCGGCGAGCAATTCCAGCACCGTCATCGGGTTGCGCGAGATGTGACCGCCGTCCGGCAGGATCTGGTGGTCGAGCTCCTCGGCCAGGTTGCGCGTGGCGGCGCGCAGCGCCGAGGCCGGCGCGGGCAGCGACAGGGTGGAGAAGGCGAGCGCGATGCGAGCGCGCAGCCTGTCCTTGCCGTCCGGCATCTCGCGCGCCATCGATCTGAGATAGCGGATCTGCATGGCGAGCGATTTGAGGAAGGCGCGGTAGAACGGGAATTCGGCGCCTTGCAGCACGACCGAGGAATGCTGGAGCCAGGCAATCACCCGCTTGGCTGTCGTGCCAGGCTCCCAGGCAACGCCCGATATCTGGTTGCCGTGCATGACGATCCAGTCCGAGACCAGGGCGCGAGCGTTGGCGGCGGCGAGCTCGGTGCCTGCGGCGCGCATATGGCGCAGCCAGCGGAAGCCGTGCAGCGACTTTTGCCAGCCGCGGTTGGGCACATTGATCTGGAAAGGCGATTTGCCGCCGGTCTCGACCATGTGGCCGGACAGCGGATAGCGGCCATAGTAGATTTCGAGCGCGATCTGCGGGTCGGCAAGCTTCAGATCTGGCGGCGCGATGAGGACGCGCTCGGGCGTGCGGCCGGAATAACGCCAGCGATAGATAGGACCGGCACGAAGGCGCCGGCGCGTTTTGCGCCAGAACTCCCTCGCGACAAGCGTCCAAAGACGCGTCGTGCTGCCGGCAGCAAGTGCCAAAACCCCTCCTGATAGTCGTCAGCCCCTAAGCACAAGCTTATATGATTCAAGAACTTATGCGAAGGCGGATTTCCACGAAGTGAACCCCTTCACGCGGCCATGACCTGGGCATCGCTAAAAAAGTCGGCAAGATTTATGCAATAACGTCCTAAATCGTCCTTCTCATCCGGGCGGCAAAGAAGCCGTCGAGCCCCGAAACCCCCGGTGAATTCAGCACCAAATCGGCGGGGGTGGTGCGCAGCGTGCCATCGGGCGTGAGGAAGGGATCGAGGCCGGCGAATTCACCCGCTTGGATCGGATCGGCGATCACGCCGCGAGTTCCGGCAAGGAAGACGCGATAAAGCTCCTCGCCCTCGATCGGGTCGAGCGAACAATTGGAAAAGACGAGCCGTCCGCCCGGTTTGACGAGAGTGACGGCGTGAGCGAGCAGGCGCCGCTGCAGCGTGGCGAGCTTCTCGACATCGGCCATGGTTTTGGTCCACGGCACGTCGGGATGCCGGCGCACGGTGCCGGTCGAGGAGCAGGGCGCGTCGAGCAGCACGGCGTCGAACGGCTCCGCCGGCCGGTAGTCGAGCAGGTCGGTGTGCGCCAGTTCGGCCGAAAGGCCGAGGCGTTTTAGGTTCTCACCCAGCCTGGCCAGCCGGTTCTTTGAACTGTCGACGGCGGTGACGTTCGCGCCGGCGAGGATCAGCTGGGCCGTCTTGCCGCCGGGCGCGGCGCAAAGATCGGCGATGCGTTGTCCCTCGATGGCGCCGAAAAGGCGCGCGGGCAGGGCTGCCGCCGCATCCTGCACCCACCAGGCGCCGTCGGCGAAGCCGGGCAGATCGGTGACGCCGGTCTGCAGCTTCTCGACGCGCACCGTGCCGGTCGGCAGCACGATGCCGCCCAGCTTCTCCGCCCAGAGCGAAGGGTCGGTTTTAACGGTGAAATCGACCGGAGCCTCATGGCGATGGGCAGCAAGAATGGCCTCCGCCCTGGCGGCGCCATAGGCTGTGGCCAGTCGGTCTGCGAACCACTGGGGCGCCTCGGTCGTCGCGGCGAGCGTCGGCGCCAGCTCGGCGCCCTTGGCACGCGCCAGCGAGCGCAGCACGCCGTTGACGAGACCGGAGAAACGCAGCGTGCGTGGGTCGGACTTGGCGTGGGTGACGGCGAGGTCGACGGCGGCGCTGTCGGGGATGTCGAGAAACAGGATCTGCGCGGCGGCCACGTGCAGGATGTGCGAGAGCACGGTGGCGTTGGCCGGCAACGGCCTTTCCAGACGCCTTGCAAGCAGTCCGGCAATGGTCATGCGGTGGCGCAGCGCCGTGACCAGAATGGCGCGCACCAATGCGCGGTCGCGCTGGTCGAGCGCCTTGTATTGCGGGTGGCCGTGCTCGTTGTCGGTCAGGCCGTCGAGCGGGGTATGGGCATCGATGACGGCGGCAAGCAGGCGGGCGGCCGCCTTGCGCGCCGCGAGGCCGGCGACCGTTTCGCTCGCACTTGCGTCACCTCTGCCTTGGGTTTGCGGTCGGCGCTTCGCTCCGCTCACGACCACGGACCTTTGGATCCTGTGCCGCGGGGGCCGGTCGGGTTGCGACCCCAGGGATTGCGCTTCGGCCGCTCCGGCTCGGCCGGCTGGCTCCATGGTCCTGCCTGCGGCTCGTCCGGCTGGCCTGGCGCAGGGGCTTCGCGCCGCGCGGCTTGGGCGGCACCGCTCATCTCGCGCGCCATCTGCTGCAGGGCGGCGATGCGGTTCTCTGTGCTCGGGTGGGTCGAGAACAGATTGTCCATGCGCTCACCGTGCAACGGATTGATGATGAACAGATGTGCCATCGCCGGATTTCGCTCGGCATCCGGATTGGGAATGCGCTCGGCGCCGCGCGCGATCTTGTCGAGCGCCGAGGCGAGCCACAACGGATTTCCGCAAATTTCGGCGCCGCGCCGGTCGGCCTCGTATTCGCGGGTGCGGCTCACCGCCATTTGCACGATCATGGCGGCAAAGGGCGCAACGAGCATGGCGACAAGCACGCCGACGAAGCCCAGCGGATTGTTGTTTTCGCGGCTGCCGCCGAAGAAGAAGGCGAAATTGCCGAGCATCGAGATCGCGCCGGCAAGCGTCGCGACAATCGTCATGGTAAGCGTGTCGCGATGCTGCACATGGGCGAGTTCATGCGCCATCACCGCCGCGACCTCTTCGTGGCTGAGCCGCTCCAGCAGGCCGGTCGATGCGGCTACAGCGGCGTTTTCGGGATTGCGGCCAGTGGCGAAGGCGTTCGGCTGCGGACTGTCGATCAGATAGGTCTTCGGCATCGGCAGGCCGGCCTGCTTGGCCAGCGCCTCAACGATCGCATAATATTCGGGAGCGTTCCTCTCGTCGACCTCGATGGCGCGGTTCATCGACAGCACCATCTTGTCGGCATTCCAGTAGCTGAACAGGTTCATGCCGGCGGCCAACAGCAAGGCGATCACCATGCCGCCGGTGCCGCCGATCAGAAAGCCGACGCCCATGAACAGCGCGGTCATCGCAGCAAGGAGCATGGCGGTGCGAAGCGTATTCATCGTCTCTTCCGTCTGGCGTGGTGGCGAATAGGGGTCGATCCTGCCATTGTCATGGCTATATGATGGGAAAGGCCGGTCCCCGTTTCAATCGGCAGGAAGCATCGCATGACCGATCAACCCAACAAAACCGAAGGCGCCAAGCCGCAAAGGACGCTGTCGCCTGAGGCGCAACGCGCATTGGCGGAAGCGGAAGCCAGGCGGAAGGCATACCGCGAGGCGGAAGCCCGCCTGCCGAAAGAGTTCGGCGGACGCGGCGGCAAGGAACCCGGGCGCTACGGCGACTGGGAGGTGAAGGGTCTGGCCACTGATTTTTAATGACACTCAAGGCGCGTCGCGCTGAAGCGGATTCAGGCGACGCGCTTTAAGTCATTGTTCGTGCTGTCGTCTTCGCAAAACCGCTGCACACCGCGACATGCATCAGGCCGCGTCGCGCTGCGGCTCGATGATCATCCAGCCATCGTCGTCAGTGGCGACGCCGAGCGCATCGTAGGTGGCGATGCTGGCGTGCTGCGTCACGACCGGATGGACATGCGTGGCGCTGATCACCATCACCGAGGCGCCGGAGGCTTCGCCCGCGGCGATGCCGGCCGGGGCATCCTCGAAGACGAGGCAATCGCGCGCCTCGACGCCGAGACGCTTTGCCGCCAAAAGAAAACAGTCGGGCGCCGGCTTGCCGCGGGTGACGTCCTCGGCCGAGACCATGATGGCGGGCACCGGAATGCCGGCCGCCGCCATACGCAGCAGCGCGAGTTCCCGCGGCGCCGAGGTGACGACCGCCCAGCGCTCCGGCGGCAGCGACTTGAGAAACGCCACAGCACCCGGAATGGGAACGATGCCCTCGAGGTCGGCCGCCTCGGCCTCGAGCAGCGCATCGGCTTCCACGACGGGATCGACGCCGGGAAGCTTCAGCGCGGCGATGGTCTCGATCGCGCGCTTGCCGTGGATGGTCGGCAGGAAGCTCGCGACGTCGAGGCCGTGACGGCGAGCCCACTTGGTCCACACGCGTTCCGCCGCGGCGATCGAATTGAGGACCGTGCCGTCCATGTCGAAAAGGAAAGCGGCGAACTTTCTGCCTGGGAACATCGGATATCCTGGGGAATCGTTTTCGGGGAGCGCGAAACGCACCGCTATCCTAACCTCCGAAGCGGAGCCTGCAAAGGCGCATGCCGGCATTTCGACTCGCCGCCGGAACAACGCTCCTCATTGCGGCGTTCTCCAACCAGTCTTGCAAGACCACCAACAAGGGCAAGACCACCAACAAGGGGAAGTGATGCTGATCAGGCTCGGCTACGAAATCGCCATCGAATGCGATGCCGCGACGCCGATCATCGCGCTTCTCGACATCCACCCGGATCGCCATGCCGACATCAAGCGGCAGACTCGCTTTCTCACCTCGCCTTCGGTGCCGACGACCACCTATCGCGACAGCCATGGCAATATCTGCCGCCGCTTCACGGCGCCGGCCGGCGGTTTCCGCATCCTCTTTGATGGGGTGGTCGAGGACAGCGGCGAGGCCGACGAGATCAACACGCTGGCGCGCGAAATGCCGGTGGCGGACCTCCCGGACGAGGTGCTCGTCTACCTGCTCGGCAGCCGCTATTGCGAAACCGATCACCTCAGCAACCTCGCCTGGGAGCTGTTCGGCCACTTGCCGCCCGGCTGGGCGCGCGCGCAGGCGATCGTTGACTATGTCCATAGCCGGCTTTCGTTCGGCTACGGCTATGCCCGCGCCACCCGCACGGCGGCGCAGGCGCATGAGGAGCGCGTCGGCGTTTGCCGCGACTTCGCGCATCTCGCGATAGCGCTCTGCCGCGCGATGAACATTCCAGCGCGCTATGTGAACGGCTATCTCGGCGACATCGGCGTGCCGGCCGATCCGGCGCCGATGGATTTCTCAGCCTGGATGGAAGTGTTCCTTGACGGGAAATGGTACGCGTTCGATCCGCGCCACAATCGTCCAAGGATCGGCCGCGTCGTGATCGCGCGCGGCCGCGACGCCACCGACGTGCCGCTGCTGCACAGCTTCGGCCCGCATCGGCTTACCCTGTTCAAGGTGTGGACCTATGAGCAGCAAGGCAATCTGTTCAAGCCGCCGCATCACGGCATCGACAGGACCGCGAGCGCCCAGATGCTCGCGTAAGCTAGGCGGCTGTTTCACTGCGGCGCCAGCACCAGCGCTGACCCGCTTTGGCACAGGGCGCACTGTGCCGAAGCGGGAAGGGCCGCAATGGCTCCGCCACTCATGGTAAGCGCTTTATGAACGGCATTTCCCTATTGTGTTTCCATTTACCCGCCATTCAACTTCCTGTCTGCCGTGTTCCAGCAAAAACAATGAGTTAACTGTCGCTCCGCGCCTTCGAACAGAAGGGTGGCCGTGTCTGGCCGAAATCCTGCAGCGCTTCCGTTGAGCGGCACCGAAGCCGCAGCAGGCGGGGGTGAGGATGCGGCAGTTGAAAGGTCTCGCTCGTGGGGTGGACGGCTTTGCGCGGGATCGCGGAGGCAATTTCGCGGTTCTGTTTGGGGCTGCCGCATCGGTGCTGGCGCTGGGGGTGGGATTCGCAGTCAATATCGCGCAGGTCTACAATGCGAGATCGAGTCTGCAGAGCGTCGTCGATGCCGCTGTGACTTCGACGGCACGCGATCTCACCCTTGGTGTCATCAAGGAAGCCGATGCCGACGCGTCGGTACAGGCATTTCTCGACGCCAACAGCGCGGCCGGCATCCTGCAGGCCAAACAGATCGTGCTCGACAAGCTCACCATCGACAGGACATCGAAGACCGTGCAGGTGAATGCGCATGCCGATGTCGGCCTCTATTTTCCGCTGTTCAGCGTTGGCGATATGCAGCGTGTCGGCGCCTCGACCACCGCGCTCTATTCAGACAAGAAGATCGAGGTGGCGCTGATGCTCGACATCACCGGCTCCATGGCGGCCAACAAGCGCGCCAAGACCAATAAGATCGGCGACCTGCAGGCGGCCGCGTCGCAGACGGTCAAGGATCTCCTGGGACAGAACCGGGATCCCAGCGAGCCTCGGGTCCGGGTGGCGATCGTCCCCTATGCCGAGGCCGTCAACACTGGCGGCCTCGCCGACACCGTCTTCGTCGAGACGTCGGCCGGACCGAAGCTGCCGCCGCCGATCGATGCGCCGCTTTCCATTTCCGTGACGACCGCGCCTGACAAATGCGCCACCGAGCGCAAGGACAAGGACGGCTATGCCGATTATTCGTCGGATGGCCCGTATACGCTGAGGCAGGACAACAATGGCAGGACCTATCAGGCCAGAGTCAACCGCGACTACCGCATGAAAGTGTGTCCATCCGCGGCTCTGGTTCCGCTGACGGCCGATCAGAACACGCTGCTCACGGCCATCGGTCATTTCCAAGCTGCGGGCGTGACGGCAGGTGGGATTGCCGCGCAATGGGGCTATTACATGCTTTCGCCGTCCTGGCGTTCGGCCATCGCCGATGCCCGCCTGGGCGCGGGTCCGGCGAATTTCGATCCGAAGAAAGTGGCAAAGATCGCCATCCTGATGACGGATGGCCAGTTCAACACCGCCTTTGCCCGCGGGCGCGGCACGTCCGCGTCCGACGACGAGGGCCGGAGGTCGCGCGCCAATGCCGAAGCCATTTGCGAGAATATGAAGCACGACGGCATAGAGGTTTTCACCATCGGCTTCGATCTCAACGATCCGTCGATGACGACGACCGAGAGGGATCAAGCGAGATCCGTATTGAAGGACTGTGCGACCGACGACACGTCGTCGCTGAAGCATTTTTACGAGGCCGCCACGGGCACCGAACTGTCAGATGCCTTCGATCAGATCACCCGCAATATCGAGAAGCTCACCATCAATCGCTGATCCACAGGGCAGGCCGCGAGAAAAGGAAAAGGCCGCCGCTTCTTGACGAAGCAGGCGGCCTTCCGTGTTTCCGTCCATGACGCGGCCCCTGGCGGCGACCCCTTCGGGTCACCTGCCGCGCGTCTCGCGCCTTAACGGGAAGACTGCTTCCCGGAAGTGCAATCCGCTGAGCTCACGTTATGGAAAACGAAATCACTCGACATCGGATCACCTCCTTTCGATTTGTTGAACACAGCCAAATGATGGGGTGCGTCGCGGCAAAACACAAGATGACGCTACGGAATGGCCGTGCATCGGGCGAGGATCATCCTCGCGCGATGCTTTTGCGCAACAGATCGGGATTGCGGTCGACGGGCCGGTGGACGACAGTGGCGCTCGAGGGCGGGGTTCGCCTATTGGGAGGTGGGAATGGACGCCGCCGACAGAGCCGCGCGGATCGTACGCAGGGTCGTCGAGACGTTGAAGCCGGGTTTTGCGGTCAGGCTTTGGACCGGCGAGCGGATCGGGCCCGCCGGCGGTCCGGTGCTTGCCATCAACGATCAGGACATCGTCTGGCAACTGGTGCGGCGTCCTGCCTTCTCGACGCTTGTCGAGATGTGGATTTCCAAGACCGTCGACATCGAAGAGGGCACGCTGTTCGACTTCTACGCCGTGCCCTCGCAGGGCAGGCTCAAGACGAAGCTCAGATCATTGCCCAAGCTGGAGATCCTGCGCGACCTGCCGGTGGTGCTGTTCTCGCGAAAACAGATGACGGCGCGCAGCGACCTCTCCGGCGGCAACCCCTATGTCAGCGGGTCGAACAAGGAAGCGATCCAGCATCACTACGACATCTCGAATGCCTTCTACCGGCTCTTCCTTGACGAGCGCATGGTCTATAGCTGTGGGTATTTCAAGGATTTCGCCAACGGCATCGACCAGGCGCAAGTCGACAAGCTCGACCATATCTGCCGCAAGCTCAGGCTGAAGCCCGGCGAAAGGCTGCTCGATATCGGCTGCGGCTGGGGCGCGATGCTGATCCATGCAGCGAAGCATTACGGCGTCGTCGGCCATGGCGTCTCGTTGTCGCGGGCCCAGACGCAGCTTGCCCGCGAGCGCATCCGCGCCGAGGGTCTCGAGGACCGCATCACCATCGAGATCAAATCCTACGCCGAGCTCTGCGGCGCATTCGACAAGATATCGTCCATCGGCATGTTCGAGCATCTGGGTATCGCCAATCACGACGCCTACTTTTCGGCCGTCCATCGTCTGCTCAAGCCCGGCGGCGTCTATCTGCACCACGCCATCACCAGGCGCAGCAAGGGCGACATCCGCAAGACGTTGCGCAAGGGCCCGGAATACAAGGCGCTGATCCAATACATCTTCCCAGGCGGAGAGCTCGACACGATCGGCATGACGCTCGGCAATCTCGAGGCGCGTGGCTTCCTCGTCCATGATGTCGAGAACCTTCGCGAGCATTATCAGCGCACCTGCCGGCTGTGGGCCGAGCGTCTCCATGCGCGCTTCGACGAGGCGATCGCCGAGGTCGGCGAGGCGAAAGCGCGGCTATGGCTGCTCTATCTCACCGGCTGCTCGATCGCCTTCGAACGCGCCTCGGCGCAGATTTTCCAGACCGTCGCCACCAAGCGCGCGCGGGGACCAAGCGGCCTGCCGCCGACGCGTGAAGATTTGTACCGGTAGGGACAGGCAGGTCAGGCGAACCGCACTTCCGCGCCGATCTCGACGCGTGCCGGCCGGTCGACGGTGCAATAAACGCCGATATTGTGGGCGTTGTAGCGGACCAGGTTGCGCAGGATGCCGGGGTCGTTGTCGAAGCCGTCCTGGGCGATGATGGTGAAGCCGCAGCGGCGGCAGGGCTCGGAGATCGTGAGCAACAGATCGCCGATCGCGAGCTTGCGGCCGAGCCATTCCGTCTCCGGGAAGGAGCCTTCGACCGGCTCCATGTCGACGACGATGTTGGGGCGAAAGCGGCGCGAATCTGGCACGCCTTGCGGATGCAGCGCCTTCAGCCGCGCCAGCGAGGCGGTGGTGAGCAGATGGATCGGCGTCCTGCTGTATCGCTCGGCCGTGAGCGGGCCGGCATAGCCCGGCGCGTGCTCGCGGAAGTAAGGCCGGATCGAGGCGTCGAAGCCAAGAAATCCGGAAAGAACCCAGTCGCTTTCCGGGTCGGGCGCCGGCAGCCAGTCGCCGCCGGGCACGGCCACTTCGAGCCGGCGGTCTTCGGTCAGCCGGGTGCGAATCAGCGGCACCTTGTGCCATTTCGGTCCGCGGTCCGGCCTGGCGATCTCGCCATCCGACGCATCGACCAGGCCGAACAGCCGGTCGCCGTCGACAGTCGACGTGCCGACGGAGATGGCGTCCAGCCGCTCGCCGGCAAGCGAGCTCGCCGGATAGCGCCATAGCTGGCTGACGGTGCCGAGTGC
>NZ_RZSV01000340.1:0-3775 GCF_004023205.1 Mesorhizobium sp. M1A.F.Ca.IN.020.03.2.1
TTCTTGGGGCTTGATTTTGCCGGGATGCAATGCGCCGAAAACTCGGCTAAAAGCGCGGCTGGACAAAACAGTTTCGAACGGATGGATCGATGACCCGAGGCAGGATTTTGGTGACGCTCGCGCTGCTGGCGGCGGTTGTCACCGTCACGGCCTGCGGCAGGAGAGGCGGCCTCGATACGCCTTACGAGGCTGCCGTGCAGGCGCGCAAGGATGCGGAGCGAGCCAAACAGCCGCTGCCGCCCGAGCCTGAGAAACCGGTCAAGGACAAGAAGTTCATTCTCGACCCCTTGCTCTAGAGCCGAGGAGATCATCCGATCTCATCGCGCTCCAATTTTCGGACCTCTCCCCGTGAACCATTTCGACTACCGCGACGGCGTTCTCTACGCCGAGGATGTGGCAATCCCCGATATCGCCGCCAGCGTCGGCACGCCGTTTTACTGCTATTCGACCGCGACCCTGACCAGGCATTTCCGCGTCTTCAAGGAAGCTTTTGCCGGTCTCGACGCGCTGGTCTGCTACGCCATGAAGGCGAATTCCAACCAGGCCGTGCTGAAGACCTTGGCAAGACAAGGCGCCGGCGCCGACGTGGTGTCGGAAGGTGAACTGCGGCGCGCCTTGGCCGCCGGCATCCCCGCGAGCAAGATCCTGTTTTCCGGCGTCGGCAAGACCGCGCGGGAAATGGACTTCGCCCTCAATGCCGGCATCCTCTGCTTCAACGTCGAGTCCGAACCCGAACTCGAACTGCTGTCGGCGCGCGCCACAGCGCTCGGCAAGGTGGCACCCGTCTCGCTGCGCATCAACCCGGACGTCGACGCCAGGACCCACAAGAAGATCTCCACCGGCAAGGCCGAGAACAAGTTCGGCATCCCGTGGCAGCGGGCGCGCCAGGTCTATGCCCGCGCGGCGGAGCTGCCGGGCATCAAGGTCACCGGCATCGACACCCATATCGGCAGCCAGATCACCGAGCTGCAGCCTTTCGACGACGCTTTCGCGCTGCTGGTGGAACTGGTCGGCGTGCTGCGCGCCGACGGGCATTCAATCGAGCATGTCGATCTCGGCGGCGGCCTCGGCATTCCGTACCGCGTCGACAACAGCCCGCCGCCCTTGCCCGACGCCTATGCCGAGATCGTCAGGAAGCATGTCACCCGGCTCGGCCTGAAGGTGATGTTCGAGCCTGGCCGGCTGATCGTCGGCAATGCCGGCATCCTGGTCTCGGAAGTGATCTATGTGAAGGAAGGCGACGCCAAGAACTTCCTCGTCGTCGACGCCGCCATGAACGACCTGATCCGGCCGACGCTCTACGATGCCTTCCACGACATCAAGCCGGTGGTGCAGCCGCCGGCCGCCACGCCGCGCATGACGGTCGATATCGTCGGGCCGGTCTGCGAGACAGGCGATTTCCTCGGCCTCGACCGCGACCTCCCCAGGCTGAATCCTGGCGACCTCATCGCCGTCGCCACCGCTGGAGCTTACGGCGCCGTGCAGGCCGGCACCTACAACACAAGGCTGCTGGTGCCGGAAGTGCTGGTCGACGGCGACCGTTTTCACGTCGTGCGGCCGCGCCCGACCCATGAGGAGTTGATCGGGCTGGATTCATTGCCCGAGTGGCTGAAATAGAAGCACGAGGGTCCCGCGCTCAAAGGAGCAAGCCATGCTGGAGACTGGAGCTATCACGCGCGGACGCATCGCCGCGGTGGAACCGCACATCCGCCCTTTCGTCCGCCACACGCCGGTGCTGCGCGTCGACATGGCTGACTTCGGCCGGCCGGCCTTTCCAGTCGATCTGAAGCTCGAATGTCTGCAGCATTCCGGCTCGTTCAAGGCGCGCGGCGCCTTCACCAACCTGCTCGAGCGGCAGGTGCCCGCAGCGGGTGTGGTCGCCGCCTCCGGCGGCAATCATGGCGCCGCCGTCGCCTATGCCGCCATGAAGCTCGGGCACAGGGCCACCATCTTCGTGCCCGAGGTCAGCCCGCCGGCAAAGCTCGCGCGCATCCGCGGCTACGGCGCCGAGTTGGTGGTCGGCGGTGCGCGCTATGCCGAGGCGCTGGCCGCCAGCGAGGATTTTGCCGAACGAACCGGCGCCCTGCAGATCCACGCGTTCAACCAGGAAGAGACGCTCATCGGCCAAGGCACTCTCGGGCTCGAGATCGAAGCCGATCTGCCGGAGATCGACACACTGCTTGTCGCGGTCGGCGGCGGCGGCCTGATCGGCGGCATCGCCGCCTGGTTCGCTGGCCGCATCCGCATCATCGCCATCGAGCCCGAGGGCGCGCCGACGCTTCACCGCGCCTTCGAAGCCGGCAAGCCGGTCGATGCACCGGCGGAGGGCATCGCCGCCGATTCGCTGGCGCCGAAGCGCGTCGGCGAAATGATGTTCCCGATCGCGAAAGCTTTCGTCGAGCGCTCGATCCTGGTCAGCGACGACGACATCGTGGCGGCGCAGAAAGCGCTCTGGGAGCGCGCGCAAATCATCGCCGAGCCGGGCGGGGCCGCTGCCTTTGCCGCGATGCTTTCCGGCCGCTACGCGCCGGCTCCCGGCGAGCGCGTGGCCGTCCTGGTCTGCGGATCCAACACGAATCCCGCGAATTTCTGATCGTAAAGGCGGCGAACCCGTCACAGATTTTGGAACTCGCCTCGCCTTCGCCGTGTTTGGTGTTATCCTCTGCTCATGAGGTCCGGGCGATCCTGCCCGGGCAGGAAGGGCCGATGACGGAACGACCCATTTCCAGCGGCGAACGCGGTCTGGCCGGGCGCCTTGCCTTGAGCCGGCTGGCGACGCGGGCCTCGATGATCTTCGAGCGCGGCTGGCCGTTGCTGTTGCCGCTGGCGGTGGTCGCCGGCCTGTTCCTCAGTGTCGCGTGGCTGGGCTTGTTCCAGCGCCTGCCGGATCTGGCGCGGATCGGCCTCCTGATCCTCTTCTCCATCTCGGCGCTCGCCGCGCTCTTTGCGCTGCGCTTCTTCCGCATTCCGTCCGTCGCCGAGGTCGACCGGCGCATCGAGGCAGCGAACGAGCTGCTGCACAGCCCCGTGCAGGTGCAGACCGACCGGCCGAGCGGCGCGGAGAGCCTCTTCTCGCAGGCGCTGTGGCGCGAGCACCAGAAGCGCATGGCCGAGCGGCTCTCCGACCTGGGCGGCGACAGGCCGCGCACAAGCGTGCCGGATTACGACCGCTGGGGCCTGCGGGCTGTGGTGGGGCTGCTGTTCGTCACCGCTTTTGCCTTCTCGTTCGGACCTTTCGGCGGCAGGATCAGCGACGGCTTCGTCGCCAGCGCCGCGCGCGATAGCGTGCCGCCCCGCATCGATGCCTGGGTGACGCCGCCTTCCTATACCGGCAAGCCGCCGCTGTTCTTGACCGCCGACGTCAACCAGGCCGCGCAGGTCTTCAGCGTCCCTGAGGGCAGCGACGTCTCGCTGCGCGTCACTGGCGGAACCGGCGAAGAAACGCTGAGCTATGCCGACGCGAACGGCAATGATCGCGCCATCGAGCCGGTTGCGCCGAAGGGCGCCACGCCAGCCGCGGCACAGCCGGGGTCCCCAGCCGGGCTCAAAGTGCGCCAGTTCTCCGGCAAGCTGAACAACAACGGCACGCTGCGGCTCAAGACCGGCGAGGACGATCTCGGCCACTGGGCCTTCGCCATCATCCCGGACAAACCGCCGACGATCCGTTTCGTCGGCGAGCCCAAGCGTGCCGTCAATGGCGCCATCGAGCTCAACTACCAGATCGACGACGACTACGGCGCGGCCTCCGCCAAGGCCGTCTTGGAGCTGTCTGAGC
>NZ_RZSV01000340.1:3785-4323 GCF_004023205.1 Mesorhizobium sp. M1A.F.Ca.IN.020.03.2.1
GTCTGAGCCGCCGGCGGCCAATGCGCATCCGCTCTATGGCCCGCCCGACATGCCGCTGACGCTGCCGCGCCGCGGCGGCAAGGCGAACGCCGCTAAGACGACCAAGGATCTGACCGAGCATGTCTGGGCCGGCAGCACCATCAAGCTGACGCTCACCGCCACCGACGATGCCGGCCATACCGCCACCAGTGAGACCAAGACGCTGGTGATGCCGGAGCGGCCCTTCTCCAATCCCCTGGCCCGCGCGGTGATCGAGCAGCGCCGCCTGCTGGCGCTCGACGCCAACGCCAAGCCGCGCGTGCTCGACCTGATGGACGCGATCACCCTGCGCCCGGAGGATACTTTCGACAACATGTCGCATTACCTCGCGATCATGAGCGCCAGGAGCCGGCTGAAGCTTGCCGAGAACGACGACCAGCTGCGCAACGAGGTGGCTTATCTGTGGGAGATCGCGCTCGGCATCGAGGAAGGCAATCTGTCGGCCGCCGAGCGTCGGCTGCGCCAGGCGCAGCAGGCGCTACAGGACGCCATCAAAAAC
>NZ_RZSV01000341.1:0-4248 GCF_004023205.1 Mesorhizobium sp. M1A.F.Ca.IN.020.03.2.1
GCTGCGAACTGCTTTGCGATGCCGAAATCATCGAGGAGGTCGCCGGATCAGGCTCGATCTCGTCGCCAAGCTACCGCTTTACGCAAACGTTGCTGCAGGACGTGATCTACCAGAATCTGCTGTTGCAACGCCGGACCGATATCCACGGGCGGGTCGGTGCCGCCTTGGAGCAGCTGTGTGGCGACAAGCCGGAACGGCTCGAGGATTTGACCGTGCTCGGTCATCATTTCGCGCAGAGCGCGGAGCGGGAGAAAGGCGCGCATTACTTGCAGGCGGCGGGCGATCGCGCTCGCATGATATACGCCAACGACGACGCCCTTCGTTTCTATGAGCGAGCGCTGGCTGCGTTGGGCGCGATCGGGCAAACGCCGCTCAAGCTGGCAATCGCGGAGCGCATTGCCGATTTGAGCGGCCCGGTGGGCCGCCGCGAGGTCGCGCACCAGCACTACGAAACGGTGCTGCAGGCATATCGCGAGTCAGGCAATCGCGTCGCGTCGGCACGAGTTTTGCGCAAGATCGGTCGGCTGCTCTGGGACGTCGGCAAGCGGGACAACGCAGAAACCCGCTATGCTGAAGCCGCAGCGCTCCTCGAAGGAGCGGATGCCCCGATCGAGCAGGCGCAGCTGTGGCAAGAACGTGGCCGACAGGCGTTCCGTGGCGGAGATCACGCTCGCGCAGCAAAATGGGCAGACGCGGCGCTGGATGGCGTACGCACTCTGACAACGGAGCATGTCTCCGAGGAAGGGCGTGACGCCACTCTTGTGACCGCCGAGGCACTCAACACCAAGGCTGTCGCGCTGGCTCGCCTTGGGCGAAACCTTGAAGCGGTGCGCCAGATCGAGCGTAGCATTGAACTGGCCGAAGCCGCCGGTCTGCTGGGCACGGCCTGCCGCGGCTACACCAATCTCGGCGTGCTTTACACGACCATCGATCCGGCACAGGCGATAAAGGTCTGTCGGCGCGGTCTTGAAGTGGCGCGCCATATTGGTGATTCGGGCTTTCAGGCGCGCCTCCTCGCGAACCTGGCGGTTGCTTGTTGTACTTTCACGGATCGTTGCCCAACGGAGGGCGTGCCTGCTGCCGAGAAGGCCATCGAGATCGACCGGGCACTCGACCAGCGCGAGCATCTGCCGGTGCCGTTGATCGTGCTTGCGCAGATCCACCAGTGCAATGGTCGTCCGGAACTGGCGGTTGGCTTGTTCCACGAAGCACTGGACGTAGCGCGCGAAACGAGTGAACCCCAACTGCTGTTTCCGTGCTATGATGGTCTGGCAACGCTTAATCTCGACCTCGACAATTTGGCCGAGGCCGAACGCTACTTTTCCCTGGCGCAGGGTATATGCGCCCAGCACGGGCTAGACCCGGAAGCGCTTGTGGTGCTGCCTTTTCTCGACTAGCCGGGTGGGAGGTTGAACAATGTCCGCGCGTATTGACTTGGTACCGCTTCAACCGGGCGATCGTGCGCCGAACGTGGTGCTCGACGCCATAACCCAGGAAGGCAAGATCGCGCTTGACGACTTCCGCGGACAAAAACCGGTGCTGGTTGGCCTGTTTCGAGGTCTGCATTGTGCGTTTTGCCGACGCCATATCGCCGCCCAGGCGCGGCTTGATCCGGAACTGCGCGAAAAGGGGGTGGAAAGCCTGACGGTGGTCAACACGCCGATCGAACGGGCGCGTCTCTATTTCCGCTACCACCCGATGCCGAATCTGCTTGCGGCTTCCGACCCTGAACGCGCTTCGCATCGTGCTTTTGGACTGCCCAATCTTGAATTTACCCAGGACGACACGAACTGGCCGTACAAGGTCTCGATGGCAGCGGCAAAGGATATGCGGGTCGACATACCAGGCGAGTTGCCCGCTCCCATGGATCCTTTTGCGGCCAGCGAATTCCTCGACAAGAAGGACCATTACGAAGTGACCGAGGCCGACCAGCAGATGATGGCAACGGGACACGGACAACTGATCGGTCAATTCCTGCTGGACCGGCAGGGGGTGGTCCGCTGGAGCTTCACGGAGGTTCCAGAGGGTGGGCGATACATGTTTGGGGCGCCAAACCCGCAGGAGCTGATGTCAGCCGTATCCCAGGTCGTTCAATAGACTTGCGAACAAGGTAGTCGGGCGGGACACCGATAAAAAAGCAGAACCCGGTTTGTTCACCGGTCATCCGAGCACGGCCTCGACACGCGCAACAAAGTCTTCGAGCGAGCGATCCCCGCGAACCTCGATGCGCGGAAGGTCGATGGGATCGCAATCGAGATCCGCCGGCCCGTGTTTGCCGCCGAAGCCGATCCGATAGCCGCACTCCCTGGCCAGCCGGCCAAGCCGTCGGTCGGTGACAGAGAAGGGTGCCGCGAACGCCGTGGTTGGCCGACCGGTCCACCGTTCGACGAACATGCGAGAGCGCAGGAGCTCGGCGGCCAAATCAGAACTCGACAGACCATCGATCGCGCGATGCGTCGCCAGATGGCTTCCGAAGAACGCACCTTCGCCGGCGAGACGTCGCACCGTCCCAGCGTCCATGAGCTGCGTCGGCGGACCGCTGTCGATGTCCCACCGTGCACTTTCCCCTACCAAGTCCGTTACCAGGAACACTTCCGCGGTCAGGTCGTTCGCGCGCAAGATCGGCCAAGCATGGTCGGCAAAATTCTGGAAGCCGTCATCGAAGGTGATGAGCACCGGGCGACCAACGAAAGGTTCACGGTTGGCGATGGACCATCCCAGTTGCTCGGACGTGATGGCGTGAAAGCCATTGGCGCGCAGCCATGCCATCTGGCGGTCGAATGCGGCGGGCGTGAGCCGAAAACGGGCGAGCGCGGCTGGACCATCATCGGCGATGCCGTGGTACATGAGGACAGGGACATGCTGCCGCCGCTCGCTGCGCGCGACGTCGCGGCGCAAGGCCCGTGCCCCGCCCCAGACGATATTTCGCGCGACTCCAACACCGATGGGCGCGTGGATTGGCACATGATCAATCACCGGGTCCGTCGCCACGCCGTCCGGTGACAGGCGGCGGAAGCGGTCTATGCGATAGAGCTCGGTCTGGATCGACCGCTCGAGGACGAGGCCTTCGGTCGCCGCCAGCGTCTCCGAGATCGCTTGTGCGCCGAATGTGTTCCAGTCGAAGCCCGTCCTCTCAACATTGTCGCGGAGCACGAATGCGTGTGCGCTGACGACACTGCCGCCAGGCGTCAACGCCTCAACAAATTTCTTGGCGATGCGCCGCAACTCAGCGAGATCGTCCAGGTAGTAGAGCACTTCCGAACAGACGATCAGATCCATCTTGCCCGGAAGCGTTTCCGCGGAGAAATCCAGTACGCCGAAGTCGACATTCGGCTGATCGCTGCATCGCGCGCGCGCCCGCTCGACGGCTACGCTGGAGATGTCAGTTGCGGTCAAATGGCCGACTCGCGGCGCCAGCTGCCGCGTGAAGTGGCCCTCCGCGCAGGCCAGCTCAAGCGCCCGTCCGATGAGACCGGCAGGCAGAATTTCGAGCTGCCGCTCATACTTTTCCTGCTCATAGGGCGAACGATAGTTCCAGGGATCCTCGGTCGCGAAACGGCGATTCCAGAACGACGTGCGATCAGTACCGTTGTCATCCGCGGCCGGTTTACGGCGCGGTGCCGCTAATGGCTCTGCAGGTTCGGCGCTCGACCGAACCAGTTCCTGCGCTTTCGCGGCCAATCGCGCCAGCTTGCCGAAGTGGCTGTCCGGATCGGACGGAGGCTCCGCCATGGACAACGATGCCCCGGCTTCAGACATGTTTGACTTGTCGGCAACGCCGCTCTGCGAGGCCAACTCGATCCAATGGCTCCTTGTCACTTTCCCGAGCGCGCCGAACTGCACGCGAGCCTCGATCCGGCCGTCCATCATCAGATAGGCATAAATTCGATCGATTCCTTCCGGAAGTTCGGTGGAGGCCGGATTTCCGGCGTCGACGCGAATTCCCAGTGTCCGCGCCAATCTGCGCGGCGCGGCGAGATCGTCGGAGTCGAGAAGCATTTGCTCAAGGTGATACTGGACGCGGCGACCCGCTGCGGGATCGTCCCAGACCCTGCCGAGTTCGACGATCAACTCGGTGAGGGGGCCACCGAACCTGTCCCACCTGGCAGCCAATTGCGCTGGCACCGACAGGCTTCCTGCCATAAGGCCATCGAAGACCACCCTGGCGATCTCACGCGCCCATTTGCGTGCTGCCGGGACCGCGCGCAGGGACTGCGCGTCGATTGAGCAGGCGCCGCGGCCGCAATC
>NZ_RZSV01000342.1:0-4246 GCF_004023205.1 Mesorhizobium sp. M1A.F.Ca.IN.020.03.2.1
CTTCATGGCGGTGGCGGCTAGGGCGGCTGTGGTCGCGCTGAGGACGGGAAGCCCCGCGCTGCTCGTTGCGGTTGTCGGAACCCTTGCGGTCGTTCTCGGAACGGATCGCATCCTTGCGGGCGCGGCGCTCGGCAATATCGGCAATCTCGGCCACCGGCTGCTCTTCGCGTGGTGTCTCCGGCGTCTCGTCGTCGCTGTGCCTGGCGTGGCGGTCCGCGCTTTTCTTGCGCTCGCCACGGCTCTTGCGGTCCTCATCCTTGCGACCGGCGCGCCGCGGCGCGCCGCGGCCACGGCGAGGCGCTTCTTCGCCTTCGCTCTCGGCGACCGTTGACAGGTCGCCGTCATGCCATTCGATCTTGGTGCCAATCAGCTTTTCGATGGCGTCGACATATTTGGTGTCGGAGCGCGTCGCGATGGTGAAGGATTTTCCGGAGCGGCCGGCCCGGCCGGTGCGCCCGATACGGTGGACATAATCCTCTGCATGGATCGGCACGTCGTAGTTGAAGACGTGGCTGACGTCTGGAATATCGAGGCCGCGGGCGGCGACGTCCGAGGCGACGAGGTAACGCAGCTTGCCATCGCGGAAATTGGCAAGCATCTGCATGCGGGCGCGCTGATCCATGTCGCCATGCAGCGCGCCGGCGTCGAAATCATGCTTCAGCAGCGAGCGGAAAAGCTCCGACACTTCGACCTTGCGGTTGCAGAAGATGATGGCGTTCTTCAGATCGGACTCTTCGGCCCGCATGAGATTGCGAAGCGTCTCGCGCTTGTCCCACGGCTTGGAGCCTGACTTCACCAGGCGCTGCGTGATGCTGGTCGCGGTGGAAGCGGCTCTGGATACCTCGACGCGCACCGGCGCATGCAGGAATTTCTCGGTGAGCTTGGTGATTTCCGGCGGCATGGTCGCCGAGAAGAACAAGGTCTGGCGCGTGAACGGGATCATCTCGCAGATGCGCTCGATATCCGGGATGAAGCCCATATCGAGCATACGGTCGGCCTCGTCGATGACGAGGATCTCCACGCCGTTGAGCAAGAGCTTGCCGCGCTCGCGGTGGTCGAGCAGCCGGCCGGGCGTGGCGATCAGCACATCGGCGCCGCGCTCCAGCTTCTTGTCCTGCTCCTCGAAGGAGACGCCGCCGATCAGCAGCGCGATGTTGAGCTTGTGGTTCTTGCCGTATTTGACGAAGTTTTCCTCAACCTGGGCGGCGAGCTCGCGTGTCGGCTCGAGGATCAGCGTGCGCGGCATCCGGGCACGCGCACGGCCCTTTTCCAGCCGGGTCAGCATCGGCAGCACGAAGGAAGCGGTCTTGCCGGTGCCTGTCTGCGCAATGCCCAACACATCCTTGCCAAGCAGCGCATGCGGAATGGCGCCGGACTGGATCGGGGTAGGCTTGGTGTAGCCGGCATCGGTGACTGCGGAGAGGACCTTCGGCGACAGGCCGAGGTCTGTGAACGTCAACGCTTCTTGAGCGGTCTGAGTGTCTGCGGACAAGTTGTGGCTGTCTTTGGCTGGTTCGGGAAAAATCGCAACACGCGTTGCGGCGGGCGCCGCGCGCCTGCAAGATCGGGTTGCAGTTAGGCGCAAGTCCGCGATTTGTCAACAGAAACGGCCGGGAATCCGGCGGATTGTGAACACGTAACCTTAATTGCGATGCTTATTCGGGGTTATTGTCTTCTACCGGCTCAATAGCGGAATTGCTCGGCAAGAATACGCTCGTTCCATGAATGATTGGGATCGAACAGCAACGTCGCCGTCGCGGTCGGCGATTCCCGCACCGTGACAGAGGCGATCGCCTTGACCTCGGTGTGGTCGGCGGCGGCGTTCACCGGGCGCTTTTCCGACTCCAATATGTCGAAGCGCACGATCGCTTTGTTGGAGAGCAGCGCGCCGCGCCAGCGCCGGGGCCGGAAGGGACTCACCGGCGTCAGCGCCAAAAGCGGCGCGTCGAGCGGTAGGATCGGCCCGTGCGCCGACAGATTGTAGGCTGTCGAACCAGCGGGTGTCGCGATCATGACGCCGTCGCAGTTCAATTCCTCCAGCCGCACCTGCTCGTCGACGGTGATGCGTATTTTCGCGGTCTGATAGGATTGGCGCCAAAGCGCCACTTCGTTGATCGCCAGCGCCGAGATCGTTTCGCCCTCGTGAGTCACCGCCTGCATTTCCAGTGGGCGGATCGTCTCGGATACCGCTTTCGAAATGCGTTCATCGAGACCGCCGGCCCGATATTCGTTCATCAGGAAGCCGATGGTGCCACGGTTCATCCCGTAGACCTTCTTGCCCGTGCTCATCGTGTCGCGCAGCGTCTGCAGCAGGAAGCCGTCACCGCCGAGCGCGATGATGATCTCCGCCTCGGCGACTGGTATTTGCCCATAGCGCGCCGACAAGGTTTCCAGCGCCGCGCGGGCGTCGTCGGTGTCGGAAGAGACGAAGGCGAAACGGCTGGTTTCTTTGCTCATGGATCCCGAACGGCGACCGCTACCGCCTGCCGGTCGCGCAGGCGACGGCGTAGCATGCGCCGACCGCATCTGCAAAGGGCGGTGCGCCCCGCCATGCGGATAGGCGTTGGCGCTCGCGCTTCGTGACAGCCATGCAACGAATGTGATGGCTGTAATGGTTAAGACCAGGCTTAAACACTCGTAAAGCCGGATCGATCATGTTAGCCGGCAGTGGATGGGTTGGCGGGGGCTGGCCAGTCGAGAGACCTGTCTATTGCCGGTGACGCGTCTGATCATAGTCTTCCTGATGATGGGAAGTTTCGCCCTCATGTTCGCCGAGCTTGTGCGCCACTCGGAGGAGATGAGCCAGCGGCCGCATCCGACGGCCTCCCGCTGCGGCGACGCCGCCGGGATGCCCTGTCCGCAAAGGGCGCTTTAAAGCGCTAGCGGTTCTGCAGCAGGTGACAGCCCGCCTGCCGCTTCTGCGCGAGATACTCGTCGATCACCTGGCGGTAGCGCACCTTGCCGAAGCTCGGGAAATGACCGCCATGCACAACCGAGACGTCGAGGTTGCGCATGGCAAGCAGCGTCTCGACATAGTCGCCGATATCGGAGTGGTAGACGTCGTCGATCAGCGGCCCGTCATAGACGATGTCACCCGACAGGAGCATGCGGGTCTTTCGCTCGTAGAGCGCGATGCCGCCGGGTGAGTGGCCAGGCGTGTGGATGACCTCGAAGGCACGATCGCCGAGATCGACAACGTCGCCATGCTCAAGCAGCCGGTTGGCCGGCGCAGGCGGGATGCGGTAGCTGGCCGTATCCCATCCGTCGGGCATGCCGTCGAACATCTCGTCTGTCGCGTAGCGGTCGGCGACCGTCCATTCGTTGCGCGGATCGGCGAGGATCTGGGCTTCAGCGGAATGCACGCAGCGATCCGGAAATTCGTGGTGGCAGCCGATGTGGTCGAAATGCGTGTGGCTGGCGACGCAGACAAGCTGGTGTTCGGTGACCAGCGGCACATGGCGCCGCAGGCTGACATGGCCGAGACCGGTATCGAACAAAAGATCGCGGTCGCGGCCGCGCACATGCCAGATGTTGCAGCGGAAGAACGGCTTTATCCATGGCTCATGGATGAGCGTGACGTCGTCGCCCATGCGGATGCTCTCGTACCAGTCCGGAGCCTCGATGACCGGAAGCATGCTCATTGGATCAGTCCGCCAGCAGGATGATGTCTTGAGCATCGCATGAAACCGCGACCGTGTCGCCGGCCTGGACGGTCGCGGGAGCTGGTGCCTTGGCGATGAACTGCAATGCAGGATCCTGCGCCGAGGTGGCGAGCACCCGCTTGAAGCTCCCTTGGTAGACGACGTCGCTCACTCTGGCGGTGCCGAGCGCAACGTCGCCTTTCGCTCCCGCAAGGATGAGGTGCTCGGGCCGGATGGCAAGCGCCACAGCCGCGCCAGCCGGCGCCGTGCCGGGCAGCGAGATCGGCCCGAGCCTGGTCGCCACTGCGAAGCGTCCATCCTGTGTTTCGCCGGCTTTGCCGGCAAGAATCGTGCTTTCGCCCATGAAGGTCGCCGAGAAGCGAGTCTTCGGCCGCGCATAGACCCGCTCGGGCGGTCCTTCGTCCTCGATGCGCCCGTCATTCATCACCACGCAATGGTCAGCCAGGGCCATCGCTTCTTCCTGGTCGTGCGTGACATGGACGAAAGCGGTGCCGACTCGTTTCTGGATCGCTTTCAACTCGTCCTGCATCTGCCGGCGCAGCTTAAGATCCAGCGCGCCGGCAGATGCAGGACGAGTTGAAAGC
>NZ_RZSV01000343.1:0-4170 GCF_004023205.1 Mesorhizobium sp. M1A.F.Ca.IN.020.03.2.1
GATATAGCCGGCGATGTTGAACCCAGCGTCGGGAATTGTGACCGGCGCGCCGGGGTCCCACGGCAACTGTGCTTCGGATTTCGGCTCTGAGCCGCCGAAGGGCACCTCGCCATAGGAGCGGGCGCTTGGCAGATGATCGTCGCCGTAGGACAGCGCGCGGCCCGCCATCAAGCGGGCGTCGTCCAAGGTCCGCCCCCAGATGACACCCGGTGGGAGAGGACGCTCGCTTTCCCAGTCGGCGGCGACAGCTTGCGCGGCCCGGGCAACCGCCGCCTCGATCGCGTCCGCGTCGGCGGAAGCGAGTCCGACCGCAGCTTCGAGATCGCGCAAGGCACGGTCGAGAAGCATGTGGACCAGGTCGCCGACATCGAGTGCGTCGAGCACCAGCGGCTCGGCGCTGCTCTGTGGCTCGCGCCATCCGAATGCATAAACCCAAACGAAGCTGAGCGGGTTGCGCAGCAGGCGGCGAAGCGAGCTGGCCGACTGTGTCCGGCCGAGGATGGCGAGAACGAGCGGATGATCTGCCCGGATGAGACCGTCATGGGCTGTGATTTCGGGACGCCGCCAATCTCGCCAGCAGCTTTGCGCGCTGACCGCCTGCGGATCGGTTGCGAACTCCTGTGGCCGGGCCATGAGACGATCGGTCTCACTGAAAGCATGCACCGGCACGGCGTTGCGGCGGAGGTAGATTTCTTCGCGATGCCCGGCGAGCAGCGGGCTGCCTCCCAGGAGGCGCCCGTCGCTGTCGCGCCGGGCGCGCGAAAGGACGACTTCGCCGCCCGTCGTCGCCAGGATCGTGTCGAAGTCGCGGCGATCGGCGAGGCTCACCGGAAGCGGATCGAGCACGGCGGTCGGGATGATATGGTCCGGGATCAGCCGGTCTTCGGCGATCCCGCGCGGCCAGCGCGAGGAGTTGAGGCCGATCAGCCGCACGAAACGGCGGGGCGACGCCGCGAGTGCGCTCGCCGGCATCCATGCAACGGACACGCACGCTTCCAGCCCGTCATCCTGCTTCAGGGTTTCCAGGGTGGCGTCGATTGAGGCGCCAGGTCCGGCGAGCAGCGCCTTGCGCCAGATCGCGAGCGCCCGACCTTTGAGGAAAGCCTCGCCGATGTCCGCTGCGGCGTCCGGTCCTTTTGCAAGCAGCTCGACAGCCGCGCGCAGAGCCGGAGCGTGATCCGCGCCGTCGGGCCAGTCCTCGGGCTTCAGCTTGGCCAGCAGGCGGTTCCAGGCGCCGTGCGTCGAGAGGGGGGCATCTGTCGGCAAGACGCGCAGCCAGCCATCGGGCAGAGCCCCGAAAGGGCCGGTGTCCCGGCACAGCGCCGCGAGTCGGCGCAGGCGCGACTGCGACAGGCCACGAACGACGATGTCAGCCAGCGCGGCGGCGGACTGGCCTTCGCGGGTGGTGACGGCCCTGACGCCATGGACGAAGTGCATGTCGATATTGGCATCCGCGCGCAGGGCGAGGAAGTGATCGTCATAATCGGCGGGCGAGGTGGTGGCGATCGCGATGCCGGACGGCACCGCGCGCCCGGAGGCGAGAAGCGACCGCGCCCAACGCATGGCCTCGATGGCTTCGTGATAGGCTGTCGCCGCGCTGACGGCGCTGATTTCCGGCGCTTCCGCCGACGATCGCGAGACGTTGACGCCCGTGGTTTCCAGCCACGCGGGAACGCTCCTCGATCGAGCCGTCCATTGCACGGGGATGTGCGCGGTGAGCGCCTTCAGCAGCGGCCGCCAGCAGGGCGAGAGTTCGGTGAGGCCGGCGATCTCCACGGGGCCGAGAACGGCAGGTGCATGGGCGATACGGCTGGTCGCACCTGCGACGATGTCGACGGGACGCATCATACCGGGCGGAAGCTGCTCGAGGACTGCCGCTTCCAAGCGCGCAATGGCGTCAAGGCGCGGATGGTCGGCTGCTCGCGCTGCCAGGTCGATACCAGCGCGCCAAGCCTTGTATAGCGTGTCGGCCGCTGAATCGATCATGCCGGGGAGCGACTTGATGCTCTCCAGCTCGCCCATCGGCGTCGCGGGCAGGGCCGCCTGGATGGCGACGCGCAGATTCTCATCGTCGATCGGCTGGGCGAAGCCGCCGGCGAGCCGAACGGCCGCCTGCTCGAAAGACATGACCTGCAGGCCGTGGCGATCGTCGCGGGCCGCCGCCAGGCGGCCTTCCCGCATGGCGAGGCGACCGTGAACGACCAAGGTGGACCGGCTGGCGATGGCCATAATTATTTGCCTTCCTTCTGAGGCTTGGTCTGATCGGGGCGCCGGCTCAGCGCCGGTGCTGCCGCGCTTGGCGAGCGCGTGACAGTTGTGCGGAGGCATCTGTCGCGAGGCTTAGTTTTTGCGGAGACGGACTCATTCGTAGAGCTCTCAATAGCAGTCCGACAGTAGAGTGCCGGGCGAGATGCTTCGGATGGAATGTAATCCACAAGTTTATTAGTATGGTTGGCCCGATATGCGGCTCCAGAGACGTCGCCAGAAACCTGGTGTGGCCTTTGGTAGCGCGGGCTGAGCGGAAGGTTCGACCTTCGGCGAATGCCCGTAGAAGCGCGCCTTGGCAACGCGATCACGGCGACGCTCGGCTTCGATCTGCTTGTCGCCCCAGGGACCGGCTTCGATGACTTGGCCGCGGTCGATCACATAGTGTGACCGGCACTTCAGCGTCCAATTGCCGATGGATGGACGCAGCGAGACGGTCTCACCGTCGAACGTCATCTTCCAGTCCGTCGGCGTGAAGGGCGCGATCACCTCTTCGCCGCAACCGCAGCAGCAGCTGTGCGCCGATGTCGCATACTCCATCGAAACATAGAGAATGCCCGCGTCGAGGCGCTCGGGGATGTGCTCGACGAAACGACGCGCCGATCGCCTCGAGCTTCTCCACGATCGACCGCTTTGCATCACCGGCGTCGAGGGATAGGAACGCAAAGGTGACGCCATCGAGAAGGTGGAGGTTGTCGGCGCCGAGTTCGACGTCGTGCGGCACGATGTTCCGGTGCATCCGGCTGTAGATGCGTTTCAGATACTCGACCTTGTTCGGCGCCTCTCGCAGTTCCTCCAGGCTCGGGGCGCCCGGCGCGCGAAACGCATTGTGGGTCAGGAACTCGTCGCTGTCGAACAACCGGATTTCGCGGACCGGCGTCTTGCCGACGAACTCACGGATGTAGCCACCGGTGCCGCCGCCGCCGATGATGGCGACCCGCTCGTTGACGAACCGCTCCTCAGGGCGCCGATGCCGACCCGGTCGGAGGCGGTCTCGACGTAGTTGAAGACGCTGTCTTCCTCCGGCTCCGGTTCGCGGAAGGTGCGCGGCGTCGCCCCAGCCTTCACCACCGCGGCCGGCCCGGCGATCATATTCACGTAGCTCGTCATCTTGTGGTGGTAGTCCGTGTAGCCGCAGTCCGGCTTGCTGGAGAAGGCGTGCGTCGCCTTCAGGCCGTGGCGAGGTCGAACGCGCCGGCCGCGTGCGATATCCCCTGGATCGGTGTTCCATCGGCATGGCAAGGGAAGTCGCCGTTTCAGTGAACGACGTGGGTGTCGGGCGTCCGGTCCGATCACCAGCCAGCGTGAGGCTGGAGATGAGGGTGCCAATGCTCACCTGCGGTGCGCATCGACATAGGGCACCTCGCGCATGACGAGATGACCGCACTTCTGCTGGACGACGCCTTGTTCAAGAAGGTCAGGAGCAGGATGCGCCGCGGATCGACGTCCTCTTCCAGAAGGCCTTCGACGCGCGCGATTAGCGTCTGGGTCTTGCCGGTGCCGGGACCCGCTTCAAGCAGATAGGCTTCACCGCGATGCGCTGCCGCCGCGGCTTGCAGTGGATTCAATGGCCGCTCGACATGCGCGGCGGCGGTCGTCGGCGGAATTGGCGGCGGCAGCAAAGCGTCTAACAACTGCTGCGTGACGACGTCGAACGGTGCACCGAGCTTCGCGGCGATGGCGGACGCGGAAAGCCGATCGTCGACATGAAGCATGCGCACGACGGGGCGAGGAAGCAGCAACTCGCGCGCGAACAGACCCATCTGGACTTCGCGCTGTTGCTTGCGTCCATAGTCGACAACCCGATCCATCCCGACCGGCGACGGCTCGGCCGCACGGGCCGTGTCGATCGTCGGCACCGATTCGCCATCTGGATCGTCGCCAAGCTCGACATGGCCCATCTCG
>NZ_RZSV01000344.1:0-4156 GCF_004023205.1 Mesorhizobium sp. M1A.F.Ca.IN.020.03.2.1
CTTCGACAGCCGCGGCCTGATCGCCGCGAGCTGCGCGTTCAGGATTTCGATCTCGCCCATCAGCCGTTCGGAATGGCCGCGCGCGGCTGCGGTCAGCCCATCGCGGGTCTCAGCCCGCCACACGGTTCCGGTCGTCTCGGCGAAATTGGTGGCGTTGCGCAGGTCGCGCGAGAAGATGACGAAATTGGCGCTCAAGGCATCGACTTCGTGGCGGTATGAGTTCACGCGGTTGAGCGCGAACATGACGGCCGCCGAGGCCAGGGCAAAGACGAGCAATCCCGAAATATAGCGGACCCGGATCGACCGGATGAAGGAGGAATACTCCGGCATGCGTAACCCCAACCCAAACGCACAATTTTAACGGTCGGGATTACGCTTGATTTACATTAAGATTTCGTTGGTGCGGCTGCCTGTCTTGCCTGCGCATTTAGGGCTCAGGGCCAGATTTAAGCACGTCAATCCGTCGACAGGGAAAACTCGTTGGCGATGGTGACGTGGTGGTGAATGCGGCCCTCGAAATATCGGGACAGCACCGCTTCGGTCGCGGCGCGCGATTCGGCGCGGGCTGGGCTAGCGAGGGCCGCGTCGACCGCCGCCATGTCGCGGTAATTGATCGCCAGGATCATCGGGAGTTCCGGCGCGCCGTCGTCGCGCTTTTCGGCGAAGGAGACGCGGACGTCGAGCGCGCCCGGGAACGCCTTCCATTTGGGCAGCACGGTCTCGATCACGTCCCTGCGGAACGCCTCCGTCTGACCGTCCTTCACCTTGCCCTCGAACAATGCGTAGCGCGTGATCATTTGTTGTCCTCCTCGTCCTTGCGTCGGAAAAATTCCATCAGTGCAGCCTGGTCCTCGCCACCCAGTCCGGCGGCCGTCAGCAGGCGATGTACCTCGGCGCACAGCGCCGTCAGCGGCATTGCCGTATGCGTGCGCCGCGCCAGGTCCTGCGCAGCGTTGAGGTCCTTCACCATATTGTCGATGCGGCCGGTGCGGCGGTAGTCGCGGGTGGCGAAGCGCGGCAGGTATTCCTGCAGGATGGCGCTGTCAGCGCGGCCGCCCTTCAGCGCCTGCGGAATCTTGAGAGCGTCCACGCCGGCATCGAGCGCCAGCCGGGTCGCTTCCGCCACAGCCATGAAGTTCAGGGCGCAGAGCACCTGGTTGATCAGCTTCGTCGTCTGCCCCGCACCGGCCGGGCCCATATGCGTATAGTTGCTGGCGACGTCGCGCAGCAGCTTATGGGCGTCGGCGACATCCTGTGCCGCGCCGCCCGCCATCAGCGTCAATTCGCCGACCAATGCCTTCGGCGCGCCGCCCGAGAGCGGGGAGTCGACCCAGCGCAGACTCCTTTCGCCGGCGTCCGCCGCCAGCTGGCGCGTCGCGTCGGGGTCGATAGACGACATGTCGATGATCAGCGTGCCGGGCTTCGCGCCGGCGGCGACGCCGCCATCTCCGAACACGGCGCGGCGCACGATTGCCGCGGAATTGAGGCTGAGGATGACGAAGTCGGCCGCTGCGGCGGCCGCGGCCGCGCTGGCCGCGGCGCTGGCGCCCTTCGCAACCAGCGTTTCCACCTTGGTCGTGTCGAGATCAAACACGAAGAGCCGGTTGCCGGTAGCGAGCAGGCGATCGCCGATCGCTCCGCCCATGGCACCGGCACCGATTAGCGCGACTGTGTTGGTCATGACGGTCGCTCCTCAAATCTGGACGTTATGTCCGCGACAATCTTTTCGAGCGGTGCGTCGATCGCCACCGCGATGGCATTCTCGTCCTTGCCTGGCACTTCCAACGTCGCGAACTGGCTGTCGAGCAGGCTGGTCGGCATGAAATGGCCGGTGCGCTCGCTCATGCGCCGGGAAATCAGTTCACGCGAACCATCGAGATAGATGAACAGCACCGGCGCGCGGGCCTGCTCGGTGATGAAATCGCGATAGGCGCGCTTCAGCGCCGAACAACCGACGATGACCGGTGCGGGCTGCAGCCTCAGCGTTCCGCCGACTTTCGCAAGCCATGGCCACCTGTCAGCGTCGTCAAGCGGAATGCCTGCGCTCATCTTGGCGATGTTGGCTTCAGGGTGCAGCTTGTCGCCATCCACATACGTCGCGTGGATCGCACGGGCCAGCGCCTCGCCCACCGTCGTCTTGCCCGAACCGGTGACGCCCATGACGACCATGCGCGGCGGCAGGTCAGATCGAAGCTGTGATGCCGCCATCGACATAGAGGACATGTCCGTTGACAAAGGAAGAGGCGTCGGACGCCAGGAAGACGCAGGCGCCGACCAGTTCTTCGACCTTGCCCCAGCGGCCAGCCGGCGTGCGCTTTTCAAGCCAGGCGCTGAAGGCCGGGTCGGCGACAAGGGCCGCATTGAGCGGCGTGTCGAAATAACCGGGCGCGATGGCGTTGCATTGCAGGCCGTGCCTGGCCCAGTCGGTCGCCATGCCCTTGGTGAGATTGCCGACCGCGCCCTTGGTCGCCGTGTAGGGCGCGATCCCCGGCCGGGCGAGCGCGGTCTGCACGCTGGCGATGTTGATGATCTTGCCGCGGCCCCGCCGGATCATGTGGCGCGCCACAGCCTGGCCGACATGGAAGACGCTGGCGACATTGGTCTGCAGCAGGCGCTCGAACGCGTCGGCGGGAAAGTCCTCGAGCGGCGTACGGAACTGCATGCCGGCATTGTTGACCAGAATGTCTATCGCTCCGTGAGCCTGCTCGAACGCATCGATGGCGGCGCGTACCGCATCATGGTCGGTTGCATCGAAGGCCAGCGTCACAGCGCCGGGGATTTGCGCGGCCGCAACGGCGAGTTTTGCCTCGTCGCGGCCGTTGAGGACCACTTTGGCCCCGGCGCCGGCGAGCCCCTTTGCCAATGCAAGGCCGATGCCTTGCGAGGAGCCGGTGACGAGCGCGGTGCGCCCGGTGAGATCGAACAAGATGGACGACATTTTCTCGATTGCCTCTCGTCGCTGTCCGCTTTATGTTATCGATAACATCAGCTGTCAAGTCAAGTGGAGCGAAAACCGATGCAGCGGCCCCATATCCTTCAGGTTGGACCTTATCCCGCGTGGGACGAGGTGCCGCTCAACGAAGCCTTCGTGGTGCATCGTTATTTTGCGGCCGAGGACAAGCCGTCCTTCCTCGCCGACGTCGGGCCGCAGGTCCGCGCCATCGCCACCCGCGGCGAACTCGGCGCGAACCGCGCCATGATCGAGGCCTGCCCGGCACTCGAGGTCGTCTCGGTCTACGGCGTCGGCTTCGACGCGGTCGATCTGTCGGCGTGCCGAGAGCGCGGCGTGCGGGTCACCAATACGCCTGATGTGTTGACCAACGACGTCGCCGATCTCGGCATCGCCATGATGCTGTGCCTGTCGCGCGGCATGATCGGCGCCGAGCGCTGGGTGCGCGATGGCAGTTGGGCCTCTAAAGGCCTTTACCCGCTGAAGCGCCGAGTCTGGGGCCGGCGGGCCGGCGTGCTCGGCCTTGGCCGCATCGGCTATGAGGTGGCCAAGCGTCTGGCCGGCTTCGGCATGGACATCGCCTACAGCGACGTCGGGCCGAAGGATTTCGCCGCGGACTGGGAGTTCGTCGCCGATCCCGTCGCCCTGGCCGGCCGTTCGGATTTCCTGTTTGTGACGCTCGCGGCGTCGGCCGCGACACGCCACATCGTCAATGGCGAGGTGATCGCGGCGCTTGGCGAGGACGGCATGCTGATCAACATTTCGCGCGCCTCCAATATCGACGAGGATGCGCTGCTCGATGCGCTCGAGAAGAAGGCGCTGGGGTCTGCCGCGCTCGACGTTTTCGAGGGCGAGCCGAAGCTCAATCCGCGGTTCCTGGCGCTCGACAACGTCCTTTTGCAGCCGCACCATGCGTCGGGCACTATCGAGACACGCAAGGCGATGGGCAAGCTGGTACGCGACAACCTTGCCGCCCATTTTGCTGGCCAGCCGTTGCTGACGCCGGTGCTGTGAAATTGTTTTACGCAAGTTTTCACGCAAAGCCTGCCTGCACAGTCCGAGGAGTTCGCCTGCCATGAAGTCGATCGTCATCCACGCCGCCAAAGACCTGCGCATCGAGGACCGTCCGGTCGAGGAACCGGGGCCGGGCCAGGTGCTGTTGCGTCTCGCCGCCGGCGGCATCTGCGGCAGCGACCTGCACTACTA
>NZ_RZSV01000345.1:0-4145 GCF_004023205.1 Mesorhizobium sp. M1A.F.Ca.IN.020.03.2.1
ACCTTCTACTATGGCTCAGCCTTTTCGGATTCGCCCGCAACCGCCGCAAACGACACCATCACCGACTTCGTGCACGGCGTCGACAAGATCGATCTCTCCTCGATCGACGCCAGCTCAGCAGCCGGCGACCAGGCTTTCCTGTTCGGCGGTCAGACTTCGGCCACCGTCGCCAACAGCATCACCTGGTCCGAAGTCGGCGGCAACACGATCGTCCGAGCCGACGTCAACGGAAGCGGTGGCGCAGAGTTTCAGATCACGCTGACTGGCGTCAACCTCGGACTGACGGCCAGCGACTTCGTGCTGTAACCAAAGAGGTGAGCCGCGCCCGCGCGGCTCACCATCCCGCTACAGGATTCAGCTACGAATTAAGGTTTACGACAGGTTTACGAGCGGATCGCGTGGCCGGGCGAGGGATCCGGAGTAGTATCGTTCCGGGCCATGCAGTTTGGACAGGGGGCGGTTCTGCCGCTGGGTATTTTGAGTCTCGATAACAAATCCGGGATTGTCAGGGAAGCGCTTCGCGCCTGCCGCCGCTATTTCCTGTTTGCGGCGGTGTTCAGCCTGGCCATCAACCTGCTTTACCTCGCATCGCCGCTCTACATGCTGCAGATCTACGACCGGGTGGTCACCAGCGGCAGCGAGACGACGCTGGTGATGCTGACGCTGGTGCTGCTTGCGGCGTTCCTGGCGCTCGCCGGTCTGGACCTCGTGCGCGCCGCGATCCTGACGCGCGCCAGCGCGCGGCTCGACCGGCTGCTTTCGGCCAGGATCCTGGCGGCTTCCGTCGAGACCCCGTCGCAGGGTGCCTCGCCAAGCCAGCCGATCCGCGATTTCGACACCTTCCGGCAGGTGATCACCGGCAGCGGTATCCATGCCCTGTTCGACCTGCCCTGGTCGCCGATCTATATCGGCATCATCTTCCTCCTGCATCCCTGGCTCGGCTTCTTCGCGTTGGGCTCCTCGCTGCTTCTCATCGCCATGGCGGTGCTCAACGAATATATCGTGCGGGCGCCGCTGAAGCAGGCCAACGACCTTGCCACGGCCAACTACAATTTCACCGAAATGAGCCTCAGGAACGCGGAAGTCATCCGCGCCATGGGCATGATCGACGGCCTCGTCCGGCGCTGGGGGCGCGATCGCGGCCTGGCGCTAGGCCAGCAGGGGCGGGCGAGCGACCGGGCAGCGGTCATGTCCGGGCTGATCCGCTTCCTGCGCCTCACCATGCAGTCGCTTATCCTCGGCCTCGGCGCCTATCTGGTGATCGAGCGGCAGATCACCGGCGGCTCGATGTTTGCGGCCAGCCTGCTGCTGGGCAGGGGGCTGCAGCCGGTCGAGCAGATCGTCGGCCTCTGGCGCAGCCTGATCCTGGCGCGGGCCGCCCTTGGCAGGGTCGAGAGGCTGCTGGACGGCGGCGCGCAGGGCGAACGCTCGTTCAACCTGCCGAAGCCCTCCGGCAAGGTCGCCGTCGAGCAGTTGAGCTTCGCCATTCCCAGCCTGCAGAAGGTGCTGCTGCGCGATGTGTCGTTCCGGCTCGAAGCAGGCGAGGCGCTCGGCATCGTCGGCCCTTCCGGCGCCGGCAAGTCGACGCTGGCGCGTCACCTAGCCGGCATCATGCAGCCGAGCCGCGGCACGGTCAGGCTCGATGGCGCCGACATGACGCAGTGGGGAAGGGAGGCGCTCGGCGACCATATCGGCTACCTGCCGCAGGACATCGAACTGTTTTCAGATACGGTGGCCGCCAATATCGGCCGCTTCAAGACCGATGTCGACCGCGAGGTGATCGAGGCGGCACGGCTCGCCGGCGTGCATGAGATGATTATCCGGCTGCCGCAAGGCTACGAGACGCAGATCGGCGAGGGCGGGGCGGTGCTGTCCGGCGGCTACCGGCAGCGCATCGCGCTTGCCCGCGCCGTCTTCGGCCTGCCGAACCTCATCGTGCTCGACGAGCCGAGCTCCAATCTCGATGCCGACGGCGATCGCGCCCTGGCCGAATGCGCGCTGGAGCTGAAGCGTCGCGGCAGCACGGTGATAATCGTCTCGCACCGGCCCTCGACTTTGGCCAATGTCGACAAGATCCTGCTCTTGCGGGATGGCGCGGTCGAAGCCTTCGGCATGAGAAACGAGATCGTGGCGCTGCTCAACCAGCGCGCGGCACCGATCACGGTGGCGGCCCAATGACCGATATCGCCGCTACCTATCGCAACCTCGCCGGCACCGAAGATGCGGGCGCCAATGCGGACTCGATCCGGGCACCGGTGTGGATCGGCCTGCTCATCATCGCCGCCTTCTTCGGCGTGTTCGGCGGCTGGGCCGCGGTCGCGCCGCTCAATGGCGCGGTGCTTGCCGATGCGGTGGTGAAGGTCGAAGGCAACCGCAAGAGCGTCCAGCATTTCGATGGCGGCACGGTGAAGGAAATCCGGGTCAAGGATGGCGACATCGTCAAGGCCGGCGATGTGCTGGTGCTGCTCGACGATACCCGCGCCCGGTCGGAATTCAACCTCTATTCCCAGCAATATGCGCTGCTGCGCGCCACCGATGCCCGCATCCGCGCCGAGCTGGACGGCCATGAGGCGGTTGCCTTCCCGAACGACATCACCGCCGAGCACCAGGCCTATCTGCAGGACGCCATGGCCAACCAGATTGCCGACCTCGAGAGCCAGCGCGCCTCGATGGCCGGCGCCAGGCAGATCCTGCAGAAGCGCATCGCCGAGCTCGACGAGCAGATCGATGGCAAGCAGGCGCGCGTCGAATCCTTTCGCGCGCAGCTCAAGTCGACGATCGACGAAAAGGCAAGCCTCAACAAGCTGCTGAAGGCGGGACTGACGACGAAGCCGCGTATCCTGGAGCTCGACCGCTCGGCCTCCGATCTGCAGGGCCTGATCGACCAGGCGCTCGGCGAGATCGCCGGAAATCGCCAGAGCAAGGCCGAACTCGAAAGCCAGATCGCGCAGCTCACCAACGAGCGTCGCGCAAAACTTTCGGCCATGCTGATCGACACCCAGTCGAACCTTGCCGATCTGGTGCCGAAGATGTTTGCCGCACAGGCCACGGTGGACCGCGCCGAAGTGCGCGCACCCTATGACGGCCAGGTGATGGACTTGACCGTCTTTTCGACCGGCGCGATCGTCGCGCCCGGCCAGACCATTTTGGATATCGTGCCGACCAGGAATTCGCTGATCGTTCAAGCGCAGGTCAAGGTCGAGGACATATCCAGCCTGCGCGCCGATATGACTGCCGAGGTCCGCTTCACCTCGTACAAGCAGCGCACGACGCCGGTCATCCACGGCCGCGTCACCCGCGTCTCGGCGGATCGCGTCACCGATGCCAAGACCGGCTTTCCCTATTACGTTGCCGACGTGGCGGTGAATCAGCAGGAACTCGCCGCCGCGCCGCAGATCCAGCTCTATCCCGGCATGCCGGCGCAGGTCATGATCGTCACCGAGGAACGCACCGCGCTGGACTACATTCTGGGGCCGCTGACCACGTCGCTGCATACGGCCTTCCGGCAGAAGTAGCGCGCGGACTGAAATCCTCGGGTCAGCTCTTCGGCTCTGTGCGTCGGTACTCCAGCGCCACTACGCCGTTGCTGAACGGCACAGCAAAAACCAGCTTCAGTGCAAGCGGCTTGTAGACGGAAACAGCGGCTTGCCGCGGCCCGCAGCCGCAGGCCGTCGCCGAGGCCCGAATCTGCATGTCGTTGTGGCAGTTTGCCCGCTGATGTGGCCCACCTGGCAGCCGGCGGCAAGCTCACCGGCCTACTGCCCGAAGCGGTCGCCAGTGTAAAGCAACAAAACGTCGGCAACCTCGATGTGGAGCGCAGCTTGAGCATTGCCCGACAATGCTCGGCCACGGGCGATGCAGGCCAGACACGATCAGGCCACTTTGACGGTCGATCGCTGCCCTTCGCCAAGCGCTCACCACCCCGCAAACTAGGCCGGTTCCGCTCCCTCTTTAGACCTCGGATAGGTTTTGCCGGTATTTGTCGGAAAAACCGAGCCGGAAAAGTCATGACCGAGATCTGGCACTCACTGCTGGCCAATCTTGCCCTGGTCTCCATCCTTATCGTCGCCTGGGACCTTGTGGCGGATTTCACCGGGCGTCTCTCGCGGCGGGCACATTCGCTGCTTTTGGGCGTGGTCATGTGC
>NZ_RZSV01000346.1:0-4134 GCF_004023205.1 Mesorhizobium sp. M1A.F.Ca.IN.020.03.2.1
ACCCTGCAGGATCTGGTAATAGGCCAAAGCCATCTCCGGCACATTGTTGGGGAACTGGTCGGTGTCCCAGCCGGACTGATAGTCGTTTCGGTTCATGTCGATCGAACCGAAAATGCCGAGCGCGTTGGCCAAGGCCAGCTCATGCTCGAAGGAGTGGCCGGCAAGGATCGCATGGCCCTGCTCGATGTTGACCTTCACCTCCTTCTCCAGCCCGAACCGCTTCAGGAAGCCGTAGACGGTGGCGACATCGTAGTCGTACTGGTACTTGGTCGGCTCCTGCGGTTTCGGCTCGATCAGGATCGTGCCCTCGAAACCTATTTTGTGCTTGTAATCCACGACGAGGTTGAGGAAGCGGCCGGCCTGCTCTTGCTCTCGCGCGAGGTCGGTGTTGAGCAGCGTCTCATAGCCTTCGCGCCCGCCCCACAGCACATAGTTCTCGCCCTTCAGCTTCTTGGTCACGTCGATGCATTTCTTCACCGTCGCCGCCGCATAGGCGAACACGTCCGGATCGGGATTGGTGGCGGCGCCCGCCATGAAGCGCCGATGCGAGAAAAGATTCGCCGTGCCCCAGAGCAGCTTGACGCCGGTCTGGTTCATTTTGGCCGAAAAATAATCGGCGATCTCGTCGAGGCGCGCCGCGCTTTCGGAGAAGCCCTTGCCTTCCGGGCGAACGTCGGCGTCGTGGAAGCAGAAATAGGGGACGCCGAGCAGCGAGAACAGCTCGAAGGCGACGTCGGCCTTCAGTTTCGCCAGTTCCATCGTGTCGATGTCGCCGGGCCTGGCGAACCAGGGGCGGTCGAAGGTTTGGCCGCCGAACGGGTCGCCGCCCTGCCAGGCGAAGGAATGCCAATACGCGACGGCAAAGCGCAGATGGTCCTCCAGCCGCTTGCCACCCACCACTTCGTCCGGGTTGTAATATCGGTAGGCCAGTGGATTGGTCGAATCCGGCCCTTCATACTTGATGGTCTTGATATTGCCGAAAAATCCGCTGCTCATGGTTTCCTTCCTCTCCAACTGCTTTCGCCGATTACCTCAGGCGTAATTGGTTTGGCGCTTCCGTGGGTCCAAAAGGGTCATGTCGAAACGATCCAATGAAGGATGAAGACCATGACCGACCTCAACACGATCGCCCGCAACTACATCACCGCCTGGAACGAGAGCGATGCGGCGCGCCGCAAGACCCTGCTCGAGGCCGCCTTCACCAGCGACGTCAGCTATCGCGACCCGATCATGCAAGGCGACGGCCACGACGGCCTCGCCGCGCTGATCGACGGCGTGCAGCAGCAATTCGCCGGCTTCCGCTTCTCGCTGAAGGGTGAGCCGGATGGTTTTGCCGACCGCATCCGCTTCTCGTGGAATCTGGGCCCTGAAGGCGCAGAATCCGTCATCGAAGGCACCGATATTTGCGTCATCGAGAACGGCCGCCTGAAGAGCGTCACCGGCTTCCTCGACAAGGTGCCGGCGCAGTGAGGCTAACCGGGTAAGGGAGGCGCGAGGCACCCCCCTGTGGCCTGCCGGCCATCTCCCCCGCAAGCGGGGAGATCGGCTTTCATCTAGGATTTCGCCAATCTCCAACGCTGCAAAAGGGAGCGAGGCGCCCAAGCTGCCAATCTCCCCCCTTGAGGGGGAGATGCCCGGCAGGGCAGAGGGGGGTGCCTCGCGCATACTCACGCGGTTACCGCCCTGATCGCCGGATAGAGCGCACGATAGCGTTGATAAGCATCTGCATACGCCCCACCAAGCGCGGCATCCGGTTCGATCGTCGCATCGGTCGCCGGCGCGGTGCAAACGGCAAGCGGATCGGCGCCGGTCGCGGCGATCAGCCCGAGACGCGCCGCGCCGAAGGCGGCGCCGAAATCGCCGTCGGCCGGGATGTCGACCGGCAGCTGCAACGCGGTGGCGATCGCCTTCAGCCAGTAGCGCGAGCGCGAGCCGCCGCCGATCGCCGTCACCCTGGTCAGGGTCGTGCCCGCCGTTTTCAGCGCCTCGAGGCTGTCGCGGAAGGCAAACGCCACGCCTTCGAGCACGGCCTGGGTCAGCACGGCGCGGCTCGATTGATGCGCGAGGCCGGTGAAGGAACCACGAATGGCCGCATCATTATGCGGCGTGCGCTCGCCGGAGAGATAAGGCAGGAAAGCGATGCCTGTCGGCGCCTTGAGCTTGTCGCCGAGCTCGCCGGTCAGGTCGCCGGCGCCTTTGCCGGTGATCTCCGACAGCCAGTTGAGCGAATCGGTGGCCGACAGGATGACCCCCATCTGGTGCCAGGTGTTGGGCAGCGCGTGGCAGAAGGTGTGCACCGCGCTTTCCGGATTGGGCAGATAGGAGGCGTTGGCGGCAAACAGCACCCCCGACGTGCCGAGCGACACGAAGGCGTGGCCGGCGCCCACGGTGCCCATGCCGCAGGCCGAGGCCGCATTGTCGCCGGCGCCGCCGGCGACCGGAATGCCTGAAGCAATACCCCATTTCGAGGCAAGCTCGCCGCGCAAGCCGCCGGCCTTCGCCGTGCCTTCGACCAGCGACGGCATATGCTTCTCGTCGAGCGTTGTCGCGGCGAGCAGTTCGGAGGACCACTGCCGCTTGCCGACGTCGAGCCAGGATGTGCCCGCCGAATCCGACATCTCCGAAATATGCTCGCCGGTCAGCCAGAGCCGCAGATAGTCCTTGGGCAGGAGCACCTTTGCGACAGCGGCAAAAACACTGGGCTCGTTGTCCTTCACCCACACCAGCTTCGGCGCCGTGAAGCCCGGGAAGACGATGTTGCCGGTGAGCTTGCGGAAACGCGGGTCGGCGTCGAGCGCCGCTGCCTCGACATGGCTGCGGGTGTCGTTCCAAAGGATGCAGGGACGCAGCACCTTGTCCGAGGCGTCGAGCAGGGTCGCGCCATGCATCTGGCCGGAGAGGCCGATACCCTTGACCGCTGCAAGCTCCTTGGGATGGGAAGTCTTGAGCTCGGCAATCGCTGTCTGGCAGGCTTCGATCCAGTGCGCCGGATTCTGTTCGGACCAGCCGGCATGCGGCCGCGAGACGTCCAGCGAGCCGTGGCCGGACCCGACGACCGTCTGGCGATCATCGATCAGGAGCGCCTTGACGCCCGAGGTGCCCAGGTCGATGCCGAGATACATGATTTCCTCCCGATGCCATTAATTTTTTCGGGTCTCGAAAAAATCTGGCTTGGCCAGTTCTTAAGCCAAGATCCGCCTCCGGTCAATTCTCTGACAAATCGGCCGCGCGGCGCGAGAACAGCGCCGACAGCGGGCTGTCCGGCCGCGCCAGCTGACGCTCGGCGGTCAACGCCCGTGCCAGCGCGCTGTCACCGGCACGCAGCGCCGCCTCGATCAGCATCAGGTCGATCACGTCGCGTTGTGCATGGCTGCCGCCGAAGCGGTGCGCGATCCAGCGGATTGGCCGGATCAGGCGCACCACTTCTCCGTAGTTGCCCTCGCCGAATGCTTTGATCGCCAAGGTTAGAGGGTGGCCGACGTCGCGCGTGAATGCGGCGTTATCGTCATCGCCGCGCATTGCTTCGCGCTGCGCTTCGAGCAGGGTCTGGGCCGGCGCGTGCCGCCCGGCGCCGACAAAGGCCATCATCGCATGCGCATCGTTGAAGGCGTAATTGCCGGCGGCCGCCTTTGGCGCCCAGTTCGCCGCAAGCGCCGCCCAGCGGTCGCCGACATCGACGCCGTGGAGATAAAGTCGCCACAGGATCGCCGAGGCGTCGACCATGTTGAGCGCCAGCGTCGAGCGGTCGCCGTAGATCGGCCCGTCATAGAGCTGGAGCACCTCGTTTGTCTCGCCGAGATCGTAGTGGAACAGCGCCAGATGCCACCAATTATGGATCTTGAGGAAGCTGTCCTTCGTCCACGCCTCCGGATTGGCGCGCATCCAGGCGATGCCCTCCCTTTGCCGGCTTTGCATTTCCATGACATGCGCGACCGCGTGCTGCGCCCAGCCGTCGCGCGGCTCGATCTCGATGGCCTGCCGGCCGAAGGCTTCGGCGCGCGCATAGTCGCCCATTTCCTCCAGCCCGAAAGCCTGCATGCCGAGAACGGCATGGTAGCCCGGCATGTCCTTCTCCCAAGCCGGCAACGCCCGACCGATGCGGTCGCGCAGCATGCG
Source organism: Mesorhizobium sp. M1A.F.Ca.IN.020.03.2.1 (assembly GCF_004023205.1). Classification (NCBI taxonomy): domain Bacteria; kingdom Pseudomonadati; phylum Pseudomonadota; class Alphaproteobacteria; order Hyphomicrobiales; family Phyllobacteriaceae; genus Mesorhizobium; species Mesorhizobium sp. M1A.F.Ca.IN.020.03.2.1. The sequence goes on from NZ_RZSV01000346.1 coordinate 4,117, forward strand.
CGCATTGCCGATGAAGAA
>NZ_RZSV01000347.1:0-4125 GCF_004023205.1 Mesorhizobium sp. M1A.F.Ca.IN.020.03.2.1
GCAGATTGCCAATGGCCCGGCGCAGGAAGCAGTGATCCAGATGCCGAGGGCCAGCCCGCGCGGCCTGCCTGCCAACGAAAATCTCACCCCTTGCCTCTCCATGGTTCCGGGCTCGCTAGGGCAATTCCAGAAAACTGTGCAATGGTTTCTGTCCGGAATTGCGAAAAACTAATGGCTAGGCGGCGGGTATGATGCCCAAACGGCGCGTCGCCGTCAAAAGCAGCCAAAGCGGGCGGGCTAGTGCCTGAGCCGTTCCGGCTCGAACGCGCCGGAGATCACCTTTTCGCGCATGCGGTCGAGCAGGGCCAGCGCTGAGGTCTCACCATTGGCGCGCAGCATCTCGCCGAAGGCGGTTTCCAGCGCAGCCTCGGCGATGATTTCGGGCTCGATGCCGGCCGACAATCCTTCCGCCCAGGCTTCGCTGTGGCTCTCCACGGCGGTCAGGCGCTTTTCTTCCCTGACCAACGCGTCGATGTCGCTGACGCCATGTTCCATTGCGATGTCCACCTTTTCAAGCGTCGGTCCGGCAAGGCACCGGGCTTGACTTGCCAGTTCATGCGCTGCTCGTACAAGTGCTTGTAAATACGACATTTCTGCAGTCGCAATCTACATATCGAGCAAGGCTGCGATCAATTCCGACCGAGCTTAGCCGATTAGACCAGCTTGCGGCATTAAAACCTTCAGTTTGAGTTAATTCCGCATTTGTCCACTAACGTTTCATTAACATTGTTGCACAAGCGCAACAGATGATTGCACCAAGGCGCAGCCTGATACAATAAGGCCGGCCACATTGGAGCGATTTGTCGGTGGATAGTCGCGATCGATGCCGGTCCTCAATTCCCGTAGCGGGAAGCGATATCGCGCGACAGCGTCTCGCCTTCCTTCATGTAGCGGGCAATGGCCTCGGTGGCCGAAGGCGTGCACTGCGTGTAGGTGCCGCTGAAGGAGCGGTAGCCGCGATTGAAGGAGGCGATGAAGCGGGCGCGCCGGTTGGGATCGGGATTTTCCGACTCGAGCAGCTTTTCCATCTCCAGCCGCCACTGGTCGCCTTTCTCGCCGCAGAGGTTGCGCAGGAAATGCAGCGAACCCAGCACCTCGGCGAGGCGCATCAGCCCGGGCTCGAACGGCGCCTCGGCCGCCGATGCCGGCTGCACCGTGACGGCCATGCTGATGGCGAGGCTTGCGGCGAGAAAGGGGGAGGCGCGGGTCATCAGGGCCTTGCGATGGAAGAGCAAGGCTTTGTGGCGAAACATTTTGTCGCCTGCAAGGCCATTCTGGGGTCACCGCTCGGCGGCTTGCGCAGGACCAAGCAACTCCTCGGCAACTTCAAACACATCGCCCGCCAGCGGCATCGCCGCCATTTCCGCCAGCGTGTAGAACGCCGCCGTCTCGGCGTCATCGCTCGCTGCCGGCTCGCCGCCGACATAGGCCGCGCCGAACACCGTCAGCAGATAGTCGACCGCGTGGTGCTCAGCGCGGCCGTCGATATGGATGTCGCGCAGCGGGCGGTAATCCTTCGCCTGGAGCCCCGTTTCCTCCTTGAGTTCGCGCGCCGCGGCTTGCGCCAGCGTCTCGCCCGGCTCGACCTTGCCGCCGGGATACGCGTAGAGCCCTTGCGAAGGCGGCCGCGCCCGCTTGACAAGCAGCACCGTCTTGCCGCGCACGACGGCGACGGAGACTGCCGGGATAATGTTGCGAACCTTGTTCATGCGTTGCGAATCGCGCCGGCTGCCGGCTTGGTTGTGGACCGGACAGCTTTAGCGGTTGCGGCGCGGCGGTTCCATCGCCACTTTCATGGCGATCCCGACCGAAGAGCCAATCCATGTGCGGACGCTTTGCCCTGACCGCCTCGCCGGACCAGACCGCCGCCATTCTTGGCCTGGCGGAGCTGGGGGCGTTTCCGGCCCGCTACAATATCGCTCCGACGCAGCCGGTGCTGATGGCGTTCGCCAGTCCGCCAAGAGCGCCAGGCTCCAACCTGCCAGACCGCCAGGCGATGCTGGTGCGCTGGGGCCTGATCCCGACTTGGGTCAAGGATACGAAGGAATTTCCGCTGCTCTTCAACGCGCGCTCGGAAGGCGTGCTGCAGAAGGCCTCGTTCAAGACCGCCATGCGCCATCGCCGGGCCCTTGTGCCGGCCTCCGGCTTTTATGAATGGCAGCAGTCGGGTAGCGCCAAGGGCCAGCCCTACTGGATCCAGCCGCGGCGGGGCGGGGGGATCGCCTTCGCCGGTCTGATCAAGACCTATGCCGAGCCGGGCGGTTCCGAGGTGGACACCGGCGCGATCCTCACCACGCGGGCCAACGCCGGCACCGCCCATATCCACGACCGCATGCCGGTGGTGATCGAGGAACGCGATTTCGCCCGCTGGTTGGATTGCCGCACGCAGGAGCCGCGCGACGTGCTCGACCTCCTCAAGCCCGCCGAGCCCGATTTCTTCGAGGCGATTCCGGTTTCCGACCTCGTCAACAAGGTCGCCAACACCGGGCCGGAGATTCAGGAGCGGGGCATGGTCGGGCCTCAGCCCGACAAGGTCAGGCGCCAGAAACCCGGCGCGGACGAAAACCAGATGACCCTGTTTTAGCGAAGGCTGCTAGCGGAGGCCTTCATCTCCAGGGCGAGCATTGGCGTCGCCCTCATCGCCGGCACCCCGATCATCGGAGACTGCGCCGGTCCTGCCGTTTCAAGCGGCGCGCGGCGAGATGATCTTCTGCGCCGGCTTCTTCTTCTTCGCGGTGTGAAGAAGGGCTGCGACGATGGCCGCAGGGCCGATCGCGCGGTAGTGGCTGGCGAGCGGCTGTTGCGCCGGTCGACTTTGTTCTTGCTTACTTCGAGGCATTGTTCTCTTCCCTGGTAACGTTTTCGTGTCTGGGTTTGGTGGTCGATTCGGACCAAATCGTGACGTTTGGCGGTCTAGTCCGATAATGTTTCATCACTGTGCCGAGATGCTTAATAAAATGTTTCGGCCCGTTTTTACCTGTGATGGAACGACAGCTTTCCCGAGTTGAGCGACTTGACGGCAACACCTGCGGACGCGATAAAGCCGGGCATGAAAACGTCTTTCGCCATTTGTGGCATTTGCATTATTGGCTAGCCTCGCGCTGGTCCGGACGTTTTCGCCTTATCTTCCCCTAGATTGGACAAACGCCCCGGCCAGCAGGCTGGAGCCCGATTTGCGCCCGCGCGCGGGGAGGCTCCGTCCAACATAAGGGATCGGAAGAGCACGAATGTCTGACGCATCGAAGGGCCTCAGCCTTTACAACACGCTGACGCGGGCGAAGGAGCGTTTCGTTCCGATCGATCCGCAAAACGTGCGCATGTATGTTTGCGGCCCGACAGTCTACGACTTTGCCCATATCGGCAACGCGCGGCCGGCGATCGTCTTCGACGTGCTGTTCCGTTTGCTGCGCCAACTCTATGGCGAAAAGCACGTCACGTATGTGCGCAACATCACGGATGTCGACGACAAGATAAATGCGCGCGCCCTGCGCGATTTCGGCGCCGAGATCGAAGTCGGGACGCTTTCGCTGAACGACGCGATCCGGCGCGTCACCGAAAAGACCGCCGACCAGTACCACAAAGATGTCGCGGCACTCGGCTGTTTGGAGCCGACCCACGAGCCGCGGGCGACCGAGTTCGTCGCGCCCCGCGCCGACGGCAAGGCCGACATGCTGTCGCTGATTGCGCAACTGATCGAGCGCGGCCACGCCTATGTCGCCGGGGGCGAGGTGCTCTTCGACACCGCCTCGATGCCCGATTATGGCGAGCTTTCGAAGCGCAATCTCGACGAGCAGCAGGCCGGCGCCCGCATCGCGGTCGACGTCCACAAGAAGAACCCCGGCGATTTCGTTTTATGGAAACTCTCGACGCCGGAAGAGCCCGGCTGGGAAAGCCCGTGGGGCAGGGGCCGTCCGGGCTGGCACATCGAATGCTCGGCCATGTCGGCCGCCTATCTCGGCGAGATCTTCGACATCCATGGCGGCGGCCTCGACCTGATCTTCCCGCATCACGAGAACGAGATCGCCCAGTCGCGCTGCGCCCACGGCACCAAAGTCATGGCCAATGTCTGGATGCACAACGGCTTCCTTCAGGTCGAGGGCCAGAAAATGTCGAAGAGCCTCGGCA
>NZ_RZSV01000348.1:0-4095 GCF_004023205.1 Mesorhizobium sp. M1A.F.Ca.IN.020.03.2.1
GTGCGACACCGCCAGCGAGCCATGGGTGAGGTCGAAGCCGACCGCCGCCATCATGGCAAGACCAAGCTCGCGCTGCTTCTCGACGGCGTAGCTGCCGGAGAGCGGCTTGAGCGCGTGCTTCGCCAGCCGCGCATCCTGCATCGCCAGCGCATGCGGCAGGAAATCCTTGAGGAAAGCCTTCAGCTCGACAAACACCGGCGTGATGTCGGCGGCGCGGTTGCCGGGATCGTACTGCTCCATCAGCGCGTCATAGGGGGCGAGGCCGAGCGCCTCGGCGCGCAGCGCCGCTTCTTCTCGGACCAGCGCCACGACGCCTTCCAGTGCCGGCAGGAAGCCCGCCCAGTCATTCTTGGCGCGCAGGTCGCGCCAGAGCTGCTCGGAGCGCATGCGCGCCGTCGTCTGGCGCTCGACAAATTCGACCGGCAGGCAGGTGAGGTTGGTATATTGGCGGCGCAGTTCCCTCACCGCAGCCTGCTGCTCGTCGTTCAGCGGTTCGGCTTCGGCGGCGGCGATCCAGTCGCCGATCTCCGGTGCGGTAGCCTGGGCGTGCAGCATGCCGGCCAAGGCCGACATCGCCTCGGCGCGCTTCTCGCCGCCGCCAACCGCCATGTGGGTCGCCTCATCGGCGCCGAGAATGGCCAGCGCATGTTCCAGCGCTTCGAGCCTATGGCCGAGCTGATCGAGTTTTTGGAAGGACATGGAGGGTTTCCGGCTGCAAAGGGGTTGGCGCGAAAAGATACCAAGGCGCGCAGCTTGGCAACCCTGATCCGCCCGTTCCGGATCAGCCCACCTTGCCTTGCAACAGCGCTGCGTGATCAAGGTTGGGGCCAACGAGCGGAGGGGACAATGATCGGCAATATCCTGACCGGGCTGGTGGCGCTGATCCACTGCTACATCGTCTATCTGGAGATGGTGCTGTGGGACACGCCGCGCGGCCACAAGGCGTTCAACCTCAAGCCGGACTTCGCCAGCGCCTCGAAAGTGCTCGCCGCCAACCAGGGGCTCTATAACGGCTTTCTTGCTACAGGCCTGATCTGGGGGCTCTATCTCGGCACCGGTGGGTTCCAGATCAAGATGTTCTTCCTGCTTTGCGTTGCCGTCGCCGGCCTCTATGGCGGGGCGACCGTCGGCCGCAAGGTCCTGTTCGTCCAGACGCTGCCTGCGGTGCTTGCCATTATCGCGCTTTGGCTCGGCCGGTGACTGAAAAAAGGACGCCCTCGGGCCAGGTCCCTCGGGCGCCAGATCGTCCCTTCCTGGTCTCGAAACGGCAGTCGCGGCCCGAAACCGCTCAGCCGTTCGGATAGTGACCGCCGTCGGCGCCGTCGCCCATCAGGAAGCCGCTGCCGGTATCGGTTCTCAGCTTCTGGTCGACATTGTCGAGACGGCGCAGCAGATCGTGATATTGCGCAGCCGGAATCCTGCCGTGATCCGAAGCGGCTACGTGCTCGGCCACCTGGCTGATGTGCGCGGCGCGCATATGCAGTTGCTGCGCTTCCGAGGCCGAGATGTCGTTTGCTTGCCGCGCGTCGGCGATGCCCTGATCCACACCCTGGACCTGCTCGATCAGGCTGGTCACCCGCGGTCCGGTGAAGTCGGTTGGATCGGTTGCGTCGAGAGCGCCCTTGTGATGTCCGGCGGCGTAGGCGCCGGCGAGCGGAGCGGCAATCAGAATCGCGGCGAGAGTTGCAGTCTTGAGAGATGTCAAAGCGCGCATGACGGCGCGTCCTCCTGCTGGGGAAGGAGCGGCCATCCCGCTCTGCTTCCGAGCTAGTGGGCCGTCCGGTTCCGTCGCGTCGCGATGGGAGGCATCGCCGGCGGTTCCCGGCCCTGCGCAGCAAATTAGGGCCTCCAAGTCGCCGAGTGTAATTAAAAAAAGATAATGTTTTCAGGCCTTGCCGGCGAGCTTCTGCGCGCTAGAGTTGAGCCTGCGAACAAATTCGCGTGAGTTCGCGTGATGCCGGATCAACGTTCGGTGAGCTTCAGTTCAATTCGGCGATTCTTGCTGCGCGCCTCATCCGTGTCGGCCGGATCGAGCGGCTGGAATTCGCCGAAGCCGGCGGCTACCAGCCGGTTCGCCGGCACGCCGTTCTCGATCAGGAACTTCACCACCGAGGTCGCACGGGCGGTCGACAGCTCCCAGTTGTCGCGATAGCGGCCGGTGCCGGACAAGGGCTTGTTGTCGGTGTGGCCATCGACGCGCAGCACCCAGCTGATCTCGGGCGGGATTTCCCTCTGCAGCTCGATGACGGCATCGGCGAGCTTCTTCATCTCGACCTTGCCGGCATCGTTGATCTCGTCGGAGCCGGTCGGGAACAGCACTTCCGACTGGAAGACGAAGCGGTCGCCGACGATGCGGATGTTCTCGCGGTCGGCGAGGATCTCGCGCAGTCGGCCGAAGAAATCGGAACGGTAGCGGTTGAGCTCCTGAACGCGCTGCGCCAGCGCCACGTTCAGGCGGCGGCCGAGATCGGCAATCTTGGTGTTGGACTCGCGGTCGCGCTGCTCGGACACGTTGAGCGCGTCCTCGAGCGCCGCGATCTGCTTGCGCAGTGCGGCGATCTGCTGGTTGAGGATCTCGACCTGGCTCAGCGCTTGCTGGCTGATCTGGCGCTGGTTGCTGAGTTCGCCGGACAGCGCGTCTGCCCGCTTGTTGGCCGCGTCGCCGGCGCCGGCACCCTGCTCCAGCAATTGCTGAAGACGGCTCTTTTCCGCCTCCGCCGCCGACAGCGAGGCCTGCAGATTGGCGAGCGTGTCTTCCTTGTCCTGGCTGTTCGAGCGCTCCAGCGCCAGCAACTGCGTCAGCTCGTTGATCTGCGAGTTGAGGCGGCTGAGCACCGTGTCCTTGCCGGAGATTTCGCGGCTGAGCAGGAATTGCGCCAACACGAAGACCGTCAGCAGGAACATGATGGCGAGCAGAAGCGTCGACAGCGCGTCGACGAAGCCGGGCCAGTAGTCGATGCGGCGATCGGCGCGCCGCCTTGCCAGCGCCACGTCAGTGCACTCCGGTCTTCTTCAGGGCGTCAGCGATCTTTTCCAGCGTGTTGCGCATCGCCTTCTGTTCGTCCGACTGCGCCTCGACCCAGTCGCGCATGATCTGCTGTTCGGAGCGCATGTTCTTGACCAGTCCGGAAATGCCGTCCGCGAGGTTGGCCATGGCGGTGGCGACGCGCGGGTTGGAGCCGCCGCCGTTTTCCTGCAGGCTGCGCAGCCGTTCCGACAGCAGGCGGATCTCCTCCGACGGCTCGGCGCGCGCCGATTCCGACACGACGATATCGGACGAGAGATCGGTGACCGAGGACAGCCAGTTCTCGAGCTCGGTGTAGAAGCGGGTCTGGGCGCGGCCGGCCTGCAGGTCGAGGAAGCCGAGCACCAGCGAGCCGGAGAGGCCGAACAGCGAGGACGAGAAGGCCGTGCCCATGCCGGCGAGCGGCGCCGACAGGCCCTGCTTCAGCGCGTCGAGCACGGCGGCGGCATCGCCGCTGCCGGGGTCGAGCGCCTCGATCGTCTCGCGGATGGAGGCGATGGTGTTGAGCAGGCCCCAGAAGGTGCCGAGCAGGCCAAGAAACACCAGCAGTCCGACGAGATAGCGCGAGGTGTCGCGGCTTTCATCGAGGCGCGTGGCGATGGAATCGAGCATGGTGCGCATCGAAGAGGTCGAGAAGGCGATCGTCGACGAGCGGCCGATCATCGCCTTCATCGGCGCCAGGAGCACCGGCTCGGTGGTCTCGGAGCCGGCGCGGAAGGAATTGACCCAGCGCACCTCTCTGAACAGCCGGCCGACCTGGGCGAAGGCGAGCAGGATGCCGACGGCGAGCACGCCGATGATCAGCCCGTTGAGGCCGGGATTGCTGGAGAAGGCGGAGGAGATCTGGCGGGTGAGGATGGCGGCGATGAAGGCGACGATGACCAGGAAGATCACCATCGTGAGCAGGAAGACCTGCGGGCTCGACAGCTTGTGCGGATCGTAGACCAGGACATCCGAGCGCCTGCCGAAGGATCTGAGAAAAGCCATCCGTGCCCCGTTTCCGATGCCACCCGCCGCAGAATTGTCGCGACTCTAAACGGAATTGTGACCAAATTGAATGGTGCTTGACA
>NZ_RZSV01000349.1:0-4092 GCF_004023205.1 Mesorhizobium sp. M1A.F.Ca.IN.020.03.2.1
CCTTTCCCGCGGCGCGCATCGGTCGGCGTCGATGTCGGCGGCGTGATGGTCGGCGGCGGCGCGCCGGTCGTCGTGCAGTCGATGACCAACACCGATACCGCCGACATCGATCAAACCGTTGCCCAGGTGGCGGCGCTGCATCGCGCCGGCTCGGAGATCGTGCGCATCACTGTCGACCGCGACGAGAGCGCCGCTGCCGTGCCGCGCATCCGTGATCGGCTGGCCCGGCTCGGCGTCAACGTGCCGCTGGTCGGCGACTTCCACTATATCGGTCACAAGCTGCTCGCCGATCACCCGGCCTGCGCCGAGGCGCTGGCGAAATACCGCATCAACCCCGGCAATGTCGGCTTCAAGGACAAGAAGGACCGCCAGTTCGCCGCGATCGTCGAGATGGCGATCAGATACGACAAGCCGGTGCGCATCGGCGTCAACTGGGGCTCGCTCGACCAGGAGCTCTTGACCCGGCTGATGGATGACAACCAGGGCCGGGGCTCGCCGCTCACCGCCCAGGAAGTCACCCGCGAGGCGATCGTGCAGTCGGCGATCCTGTCGGCGGAGATGGCGGAAGAGATCGGGCTCGGCCGCGACAAGATCATCCTGTCGGCCAAGGTCAGCGGCGTGCAGGATCTGATCGCCGTCTATACCGAGCTTGCGACCCGCTCCAACCATGCGCTGCATCTCGGGCTGACCGAGGCCGGCATGGGCACCAAGGGCATCGTCGCTTCCTCGGCTGCCATGGGTATCCTCCTGCAGCAGGGCATCGGCGACACGATCCGCATCTCGCTGACGCCGGAGCCGAACGGCGACCGCACGCGCGAGGTGCAGGTGTCGCAGGAACTTTTGCAGACGATGGGCTTCCGGCAGTTCGTGCCGATCGTCGCGGCCTGCCCCGGCTGCGGCCGCACGACCTCCACCGTCTTCCAGGAGCTGGCCCAAAGCATCCAGGCCGACATCCGCAAGAACATGCCGGTGTGGCGTGAGAAATATCCGGGTGTTGAGAACCTCAAGGTCGCGGTGATGGGCTGCATCGTCAACGGCCCCGGCGAATCCAAGCATGCCGATATCGGCATATCTTTGCCCGGAACCGGCGAGACGCCGACAGCGCCGGTGTTCATCGACGGCAAGAAGGCGGCGACGCTGCGTGGCCCCTCGATCGCGCAGGATTTCGAAAAGATGGTCGCCGACTATATCGAGCAGCGGTACGGACACGGCAAAGCCGCCGCGGAATGAGCCATGCAGCGCTTGCTCAGGACGGCACTGATCCTGATTTGCGCGCTGATCCCTGCCGGTCAGGCATTCGCCGATCCGCCGCAGTCGCGATCGGCCGCAAAACGGCTGATCAACCGCGTCTGTGATCTGATCGAAACTCAGGCTGAGCAAAATGGCCTGCCCAAGGATTTCTTCGCCCGGCTGATCTGGAAGGAGAGCCGCTTCGATCCCAATGCGGTGAGCCCCGTGGGCGCCGAAGGCATCGCGCAGTTCATGCCGGGCACGGCCAAGCTGCGCGGGCTTGCCGATCCCTTCGACATCGGGCAGGCGATCCCCGCCTCGGCCAAGTATCTTGCCGAGATGAAGGCGGGCTACGGCAATCTCGGCCTCGCGGCTGCCGCCTACAATGCGGGCGAGAACCGCGTATCGCGCTGGCTGTCCTCCGGCGGCTTCCTGCCGATGGAGACCGAAAGCTATGTCTTCGACATCATGGGCGAGCCGGTCGACAAGTTCTCGGACACCGCCTATGCCGGCACTATCCGGCCGCTCGATCCGAAGATGAGCTTCGCGGTCGCCTGCCGCAGGCTGCCGGTGATCATGTCGCGGACCGTCGCCATGGCCTCGATCAACGTCAAGCCGTGGGGCGTCCAGGTGGCCGGCAATTTCCGCCGCTCCGCCGCAATCAGCCAGTGGTTGCGGGTTCGCGGCCGATTCCCTTCCCTGCTTGGCAGCCATGATCCTGTGGTCAGCCGCGTGCGCACGCCGATCGGCCGGCGCGGCATCTATGCGGTCAGGATCGGTGCCGACTCGCGCGCCGAGGCCAACGGCATCTGCAATAAGCTGCAAAGCGTCGGCGGGGCGTGCCTGGTTATGCGAAATCGGTAGCTCAAGCCGTCTTCGCCGCCACCGTCTCGCTGAGCCAGGTGCCGATCTTGGCGCCGAGGCGGTCGGGAGAGACCGGCTTTGGCAGGTAGTCGTCCATGCCGGCTTCCATGCATTTTTCGCGGTCGCCCTTCAGCGCATGCGCGGTGACGCCTATGATCGGCGTATGGCTGCCGCTCTGCCCTTCGATGGCGCGGATGGCGCGCGTCGCCTCGTAACCGTTCATCTCAGGCATGGAGACGTCCATCAGCACCAGCCTCGGGCGCAGCGAGCGGTACATCTCAACCGCGGTGCGGCCATTGCCGGCAATGCGATAGCTGAGGCCGAGGCCGTTGAGGATCTGGCCGAAGACCAATTGGTTCACGTCATTGTCCTCGGCGATCAGGATATCGATCGGACCGCCCGGCGCCGCCGCCGGTTCGGGCGAGAGGACCGGAACGGCTGGACCACGGATGACGGTGAAGGGCGGCGGAGCCGACTGGACGACGACCGGCTCGCGCACGAAATGCGCCTTGCCGCCTTGCGTGCGCGCCTTCTGGATGGCGGAGATCACGGTGCCGAGCAGCACCGCCGAACGCGCCGGCTTGGTGAGATGCGCGACGATGCCGAAATCGATCATCAGTCGGCCGAAATCGACCTGGTCGACCGAAGTGAGCAGCACGACCGGAATGGAAGACAGGCGGCTGTCGGCGGCGATCGCCTTGGCGACATCGGCGCCGTTCATGCCGGGCATCTGGTAGTCAAGGATGATGCAGTCGACCGAAGCGCCGAGCTGGCAGGCGCGGTCGAGAAAGGCGAGGCCGACGGCGCCGCTTTCGGCCGCGGCGCAGTCGAAGCTCCAGCTGCGCAGCTGCTCGAGCAGGATCTCGCGATTGACCGGGTTGTCGTCGATGACCAGGACGCGGGCGCCGGTTACGTCGACCGGCACGATCTCGTCGCGCGCCTGCTGTTTGTGTGCCGGCAGCGGTACGGCGAACCAGAAGACCGAGCCGCGGCCGATCTCGCTTTCAACGCCGATCTTGCCGCCCATCAGGTCGACGAGGCGGGCGGAGATGGCAAGGCCGAGCCCGGTGCCTTCGTGACGACGGGTGGACGAGCCGTCGACCTGGGCGAATTTCTCGAACACGCTCTGCAGCTTTTCGGCGGGGATTCCGATGCCGGTGTCCTCGACGCGGACCTTGAGCTGGACGGTCCCATCGACCACATCGCCGCCGACATCGATCAGCACATGCCCCTTCTCGGTGAACTTCACCGCATTGCCGAGCAGGTTGGTAACGATCTGGCGGAAACGGCCGGCGTCGCCGACGACGAAGCCAGGCAGGCGCGGGTCGACGCGCACGATGAGCTCGAGGTTCTTTTCGGCAACGCGGGCCGAGACCAGCGTGGCCACGTCCTCGACCGCTTCGGCCAGGCGGAACGGGGCGGGGTCGAGCGTCAGCTGGCCGGCATTGATCTTCGAGAAATCGAGAATGTCGTTGATGATGGTGAGCAGCGCGTTGCCGGATTTGACGATGACGTCGGTGAAGGTCTTCTGGCGCGGCGTCAGCTCGGTCTTGGCGAGAAGCTCGGCCATGCCGAGCACGCCGTTCATCGGCGTGCGGATCTCATGGCTCATATTGGCGAGGAATTCCGACTTGGCCCGGTCGGCCGCCTCGGCCTTGAACAACGATGCTGCGGTTTCGGCGAAGGCGCGGCGGATCGCGTTCTCCATCGGCCGGAAGATCAGACCCGCGGCGATGGCGATGACGGCGATCAGCAGGCCGCTCGCCCATAGGAGCAGCCGGTCGCTGGCGGCATCGGCGAGGCGCCGCTCGTCATCGAGTGCGGTGCGCACGCGCACCAGCATCGGCTGGGCGAAAAGATCGTTCTGGTTGCGGATCTCGCGGTAGCTCCATTCGTCGACTGTCTGGGCCACCGACATCAGGTTGAAATTGCGCACCATGTCGCGCGCCGACCAGAACAGATCGTCGTTCACCGAAGCAGATTCGAGCGCATTGAGCG
>NZ_RZSV01000034.1:0-35337 GCF_004023205.1 Mesorhizobium sp. M1A.F.Ca.IN.020.03.2.1
GAGCGCGGTCAGGACAGCGCGAAAAAGATGCGGCAGCGCCGAGCCGATGGTGAGCGCGCCTATGACTGCGCCGAGCGCCAGCCCCCGGTCGCGCGTGAACCAGGTGGCGACGAGCTTCAGCGCCGGCGGATAGACGCCGGCAAGTGCTGCGCCGGTGACAATACGCGCGGCGATCACGCCGCCCGGCCCGAGATGAAACAGCAGGCTCGCATTGGCGAGCGCGGCGACAAAAGCGGCGGCCGCCATCAGCCGGCTGAGCCGCACCAAATCGGGAAGGTTGACCAGGCTCGCCCCCAGCGCACCGATCACGAAGCCGACCTGAACGCCGTTGGTCAGCCAGGCCTCCCCGCCGGCGCCGAGCGCAAGCTCCTGCCTCAGTTCGGGCAGGATGGCGGTCGCCGAAAACCAGGTGGTCAGCGACAGAACGACCGCCAGGCAAAGCAGCGACAGCACGCGCCAGCGGCCGCTGTCGGCGGCCATGCCAAGCGGGCTGCCGCTCACCGCGCTCATGCGCCTTGCAGCGGGACGGTCAACACGGTCGCCGCGCCGGTGGGACAAAGCTCCCCTGGCCGTTGCGTAGGCTGGTCTCGATCTTGCAGATCGGCTTGTCGGGGCGCAACTTCTTGACCTCCACGCGTCCGATGATCGCCTACTCAACGCCGACCGCCTTGACGAACTTCCATGCGATTTCGAGAAAGACGGTCCCGGGCCCGGGCAAATCCTCCGCGACCAGGGCATTGAGAATACCAGAACTGACGCCGCCGTGGAGGATCGGCTTGCCGAACACCGATTCTCGGCCAGCGCGGTCATTATGCAGCGAATTGCGCTCGCCGGTAATGTGGGTGGAAAGTTTCGATTCTATGCCAGCCCGAACCGTTCGACGGCCCGCATGATGCCGCGCAGTTCGGCGAGGCCCTTCAGCCTGCCGATCAGCGAATAACCGGGATTGATCCTGGTCTTGCCGATGTCATCGGCGAGTAGATGTCCGTGATCGGGTCGCATCGGAATGCGCCAGTCGGCGCGGCCTTCCTTCCGACGGCGCGCTTCCTCCTGCATCAGGGCGAGGATGACATGCGCCATGTCGGTGCCGCCCTCGAGATGTTCGGCCTCATAGAAGGAGCCGTCATCCTCGATGGTGACGTTGCGCAGATGGACGAAATGGATGCGGCCGGCGAACTCCTTGACCATGGCAACGATGTCGTTGTCGGCGCGCGTGCCGTAGGAGCCTGTGCAGAATGTCAGCCCGTTTTCCGGGCTCTCCACGGCATTGAGGATGAACCGCGCATCTTCAGCTGTCGAAACGATGCGCGGCAGGCCGTAGAGCGAGAAGGGCGGATCGTCGGGATGGATGCACATGCGCACCCCTTCCTGTTCGGCGACCGGAATAATCTCGCGCAGGAACCAGGCGAGATTGTCGCGCAATTCCCTTGGCCCAATCGAATCGTACTCGGCCAAGGCCTCGCGAAAACTGTCCCGGTTGTAGCTGCGCTCGGTGGCGGGCAGTCCGGCGATAAGGTTACGCTCGATCCGGTCGATTTTCTCGTCGCTGAGCTCTTTCAATCGCGCTTCCGCTTCGGCGATGCGCGCGGCGCTGTAGCCGGCCTCGGCATTCCGTCGCTTCAGCACGAACAGGTCGTAGGCCGCGAAATCGATCGCGTCGAAACGCAATGCATAACCCGTCGTCGGAAGGCGATACGCCAGATCGGTGCGGGTCCAGTCGACCACAGGCATGAAATTGTAGCAGATCGTCGCGATGCCGGCCTTCGCCAGCGCTCGGATCGTATCCTTGTAAAAGCCGACATAGCGCAGCCGTTCCGGCGAGCCGATCTTGATCGAGTTGTGGACGGGGATGCTCTCGACGACCGACCAGGTCAGCCCCGCCGCCTCGATGATCCGCTTGCGCTCCAGGATGTTTTCTAGCGGCCAGGCGCGCCCGTCATAGATGTCGTGCAGCGCCGAGACGACGCCCGTCGCCCCGGCCTGCTTGACGTGATCCAGCGTCACCGGATCGTCCGGGCCATACCAACGCCAGCACTGCTCCATTTGCTGCCTTCCTTTGAGAGAGAGCGGAAACTTATTGTTGGACCAGGATGAGAGTCAATCGACAATTTCGGCTTTCTCGAACGCCTGACGGCCGACAGGTAGCGCGGTAAACTGATCGAGACGGCGTCCAACTCGATTGTTTTCCCGGAATCTTGGGATATCCTGGTCCAACAATTTGGGAGATTCGTCATTGGAAAATTCTCACGCCGCGCGCGAGAGCGGCGCCCGCCGCCACGCCGGCGGCAGCTCGGCGGTCGATGCCGCGGCCGGGCGGATCCTCGATCTCATCCGCTCGCGGCAGCTGAATGTCGGCGACGTGCTGCCGACAGAGCGCGAGCTCAGCGAGATCACCGGCGCCAGTCGCAACACCGTGCGCGAGGCTTTGCGCGCTATCCGGACCTACGGGCTGATCGAACCGAAACCCCGCGTCGGGGCTGTGCTCGCGGACGGGCATGGCATCGCCATCCAGAATTTCTTTGCCGCGCATATGGATGTCTCGCGCTCCTCCTTCGCCGACATTCAGGGCTTCAGGCGCATCATCGAAGTCGGCATCGGCGACCACATCGTGCTCAACGCCACCAACGAGCAGATCGAAGCGCTCGACGCGGTCAACGCGCGGATCGTCGAGAGCCGCTCGATCGAGGAAGCCGCCGAGAATGATTTCGACTTCCACATGGCGTTGATCGGGCTGGCGGACAACCGCATGCTGTCGGACATGTATTCCTTCCTTTCCCCGGTGATCCTGCGGATCATGACCATCGGCAAGGAGATGCGCCCGGTCCTGGCCGACACCCGCGCCGCGCATGGCGAGATCGTCGCCGCCCTGCGCGCGCGCGACAGGGTGGCCTACGCCTACCTGATGAGCCGCCATCTGGATTTCGCCCTGCGATTCCTGCCGGAAGAGCCGGGTTCCGACACGTGACTGAAGGAGTTCCCGCAATGAAGGATTTTGTTGGCAAGGTCGCCCTGGTGACGGGGACGACGGGAATCGGTCTGGCAACCGCCAGGCGCCTCGCCGCAGGGGGTGCTGCGATCATCGCCTGCGGCATCGACCGCTCGGCCAATGCGGCAATGAGAGCGGAGCTGGAAAGTTCCGAAGCCGGCGCGCTGGTCGTCGACACCGACGTCTCCGTGGCGGACCAGGTCCGCGATGCCGTCGCTGCCGGGGTCGCACGGTTCTGCGGCCTCGACGTGATCGTCAATTCGGCGGCCGTCCATCCCTACGGAACCGCGACCACGACCGACTGGGAAACATGGAACAAGGCCATGACGGTCAATGTCGGCTCGATCTACCTGACGGCGCATTACGGCATCCCCGAAATGATCCGTCGCGGTGGCGGCGCCATCGTCAATGTCGCCTCGGTGCAGGGTTTCGCCTGTCAGCAGAACGTCGCCGCCTATGCCACGACCAAGGGCGCAATCCATACGCTGACGCGTTCGCTGGCGCTGGATTACGCGGCGGCTGGCATCCGGGTCAATTCGGTCAGCCCAGGCTCGATCCGCACACCGATCCTGGAGAAGGCCGCGCGTGGCGAAACCGGCAGCGATGCCGATGTCGAGGAAGCGTACAGGCGCTTCGGTGCGGCGCATCCGCTTGGCCGCATCGGCGAACCAGAAGAAGTGGCCGAACTCATCGCCTTTCTGTGCTCCTCCAGAGCGAGCTTCTGCACCGGCGCGGATTACAAGATAGACGGCGGCCTGACCGCCGGCATCGGTGTGAAATAGAGGCATGAAGATCGGTCTTGGCCTTTGCCGGAGTAGCTGACGCCGGACGATTTCCGCTTTGCCCGTCAGGCGGCGCCATGAATGTCGCTCCCCGCCTCACAACTGATTTTCGTGGCCCCGACGATCACCCAGGATAGATCAGGAGCTCGTTGGCATTGCAATGTGGTCGCACCAGTGGCGATCGCATCGCATTCGTGTTGAAAACGCAGGTTCAAAATCACCCAAAAGCAAGTGAAGTCGAGGTCAAAAGGTTTAAACTGATTTATATTTCGATTCAAATTGTCCATATTAACTAACTATTAACATGTCGCTTAACTTTTTGATTTTTTTACGTATGGTGCCATGAAGGAGGTAGTTCGAACTACCGGAGAATGGGGCGACTTCTCCTATGCGAAAAGTTTTAGAAACTTCAAAAAGAGATTTTGAACAACACAGCGTTACGACCGGCGGATCGGATCCGCTCCACTCCAGCCAACATCTGAACCATGAGACCTCTCGTTTTCCGCGGCTGCAGCACCAGACTTCGACCGGACGTCCAAGCGTGACCGCCGTGGCAGCGCTAGAAGCAGCCCCTTCCCGGCAGGACCTGCCTGCACTGCCGACGGTGCAGCTTGGCGGGCTGCCTGTCACCGTGATCGACCGGCAGGGCGCCGCCCGCTTGATGCTCGCGGCGGCGCGGCAGCACCGCCATGGCAGCCGTCCCTACTACTTCACCTCCGTCAACGGCGAGGTCATCGCCCAGGCTCGCGCGAAATCGGAGATCGCCGCCCTCTTCCGCGAAGCCGATCAGATCTTCGCCGACGGCCAGCCACTTGTGCTCGCCTCGCGCCTATTGTGCTGCACGCGGTTGCCGGAACGGGTGGCCACCACCGATCTGTTCCACGATGTCGCAAAGCTCGCCGAGAACGAGGCCGCGACCTTCTACCTGCTTGGATCGACTGAGGCCGGGAACGCCAAGGCCGTGGCCGCCATCAAAGCCAGCTATCCGCGCCTGCGCATCGTCGGCCACAGCCACGGCTACCTGACCGGCGAAGCACTCGAGAAAAAGCTCGAAGAGATCGACGCGCTTGCACCGGACATTTTGTGGCTCGGCCTCGGCGTGCCGCGCGAGCAGATCTTTGTCCGCGATTTTGGCTCGCGGCTCTCGAATGTCGGTGTGATCAAGACTTCCGGAGGGCTGTTCGACCATATTGCCGGCAAGGTCCGGCGCGCCCCGCTCTGGGTCCAGAAGGCGGGTTTCGAATGGCTGTGGCGCATGTTGATGGAGCCGCGCCGGCTGTTCTGGCGCTACTTCACCACCAATCCCCGTGCCCTTTATGCCCTGTTGAGGTATTCCCAATGACAGCCGAACATTCGCTGCGTCCGCTGCCGGAGGGAACCGACACGGAGATCGCTGTCGTCGGCGGCGGGCTCTCCGGGACACTTGCCGCGACTCTCCTCGGCCGGTCAGGCTACCGTGTCACGCTGATCGACCGCCACCCCGTTTTTCCGCGCGAGTTCCGTGTCGAGAAGATCGCCGGCGACCAGATCGACAAGCTGCGCCGGATCGGCCTCCTCGACAGTCTTTCCACGGCGGCCGCGGCATTCGACGAGATCGTCAACGTGCGCAAGGGGCGAGTGCTCGACCGCACGCGAGCCCGCCATTACGGCATTTTTTACGACAACCTCGTCGCGGCGATGCGGGCCGAACTGCCCAAGACCGTTCGCTTCGTCGCCGGCAGGGTGAGCGCGGTGGAAGCCGGGCCGGAGCGGCAGCGTGTATCGATCATCGGGCAGCCGGATGTGACGGCTCGCCTGCTTGTGCTTGCCACCGGCATGGGCGACATCCTGCGGCGCGACGTCGGCATCGAGCGCCGGTTCGTCCACCAGCGCCAATCGTTGACTTTCGGTTTTAATGTCCGGCCGGCGGGAGCAAGCGCGTTCAAGCATCCGGCACTGACCTATTACGGCGAACGCGTTTCGGACGGCATCGATTACCTGAACTTCTTCCCGGCCGGCGGCGTTACCCGCGCCAACCTCTTTGTTTTCCGGGAGCATACCGACCCGTGGGTCAAGGCGCTGCGCGACCGCCCGCGCGAAACGCTCATTGAAACGCTTCCGGGACTCCTCAAGACCTTTGGCGATTTCGAGGTCATCGACCGCGTCTCGAGCTGGCTCACCGACATCACCGTCGCCGAAAATTGCAAGCGCGACGGCGTCGTCCTGATCGGAGACGCTTATCAGACATCCTGTCCGGCCGCCGGAACAGGTGTCAGCCGCCTTCTCACCGATGTGGAGCGCCTGTGCATGGTGCACGTGCCGGAGTGGATGGCCTC
This sequence comes from Mesorhizobium sp. M1A.F.Ca.IN.020.03.2.1, assembly GCF_004023205.1. Classification (NCBI taxonomy): domain Bacteria; kingdom Pseudomonadati; phylum Pseudomonadota; class Alphaproteobacteria; order Hyphomicrobiales; family Phyllobacteriaceae; genus Mesorhizobium; species Mesorhizobium sp. M1A.F.Ca.IN.020.03.2.1. Next base: position 6,084 of record NZ_RZSV01000034.1, read on the forward strand.
GCCCGGCATGGCGGCAGCGAAGATCGCCGCCTTTTATGATGATCCCATGAAGCAGGCGATGGATGAACGGGGGCTCGAGTTGGCAAATTTCCGCCGCAGCCTGACCATCGACACGGACCTGCGCTGGCGCGCGCGCCGGCAGGTTCATTTCAGCCGTCGCCGCATACTGCACGAGATCGACAAGTTCAGCCCGAGCTTTGCCGCGCGGCTGCGCGGTCTCAAGCGGCCGCAAGTGGAAGCCGTGACCTGATTGCGGGTCAGCCGGCGCATTTCGTTCAAAGGACGCTTCGGCATAGGCGTGCGCGACCGCCTGAAGCTAGCGTAAGGCGTCCGATCCGACCCGCTTCAACTAGGACGACTCGGCGGCTTCATCGGCAGCCGGTGGCACGATGACAGCCGAAGGCTTGGCCTTCTTGACATGCGCGGCCTCAAGGATATGCCGCGCCAGCGCCTTGGCCGCCGGCAATTTCTGCACCGTCAGATGCGCCGCATAGCCGAGCGGACTCCCTGCGCGGTAGATTTGCCACATCGGTGAAGGCCGGCCGCCGAACACGCGCTTGTAGGGCTCGTCGCCGATGGTGAAATCGAGGTGTTGATCGCCGCGCTCGATGCAATCGCGGGCGATCTGCTCGAACATCAGGCTGCCGATCGACTGCTTCCGGTAGCCGGCCTCGTCGAAACCGCCGAGGATGACCAGGAGCGAGCCGCGGTGCTCGAGCCCGAGCGCGCCGGCGATCGGCTGGCCGTTCATCCAGAATGCATAGGTGCGGGCGAAGCCGCCGCACCCTTCATTGGCCACGGCCAGGTAGAAATCGAAATAGGAAGGCAGCTGCAAAAGGTCGGCCGGACCGTTGCTGCCGTCGAAGCGTTTGCCGCGATAGAGCTTGAGGGCATCGAATGTCGTGCGGACCGCGGCCGGGCCGTCAACGCATTCGAAGCGCGCCTCCCCGATGCGGTTGAGCTGCCGGGATTTCTTGTCCAGCTCCTTGCGATAGGACTGGTCCAGCCGCTGCTCGCGCCAGCCGGCGAATGTCGGCTCCAGCTTGCTTGAATAGGCGCTCATGCCCATGCTGTCGCGCTTGTCGACGCCAAGCAGGCGCTCCATCGCCAGGGAGCGGTCCGCCAGCTTGCCTATGCGCAGGAGATCGTATGGCCGCAGATGCTTGCGGATGGCGGCGACGGTGCGGGCGTCGGCAAGAATGCGGGAGAAGGTCTCCTCGTCGGCGACGGGCGAGACATAGTCCGAAACCCGCATATCCGCGAATTCCACGACCTTCAGCAGCGTGTAGCGGCGCCTCACCAGCGGCAGGACCATCGCGAGCCTTCCGCTCGCACGCACGCGGACGACGATGATCAGTGGCGTGGCGGCGCCTTGCCGCACGAGCCTCTCATAAAGTTGCGCGAGCCAAATCGGATGCTGAAAAGCGGTTGCCGCCGAGCTGGCGAAGAGCTCGGCGTACTCCGTCGAACGGAAATCGAACGCATCCTCGGCAGTGACTTCAAACATGTGATCCGAACCGGCAGGGACAGCGGCTATCCACGACTTCTTACGTTCCAGGTCAAGACCGGCCGCCGCGATTGTTGGAATCTTGGTATATGCCGAAACCGCTAATCTTGCGTTGCATGGCAGGCCGGGGCGGACGACCACAACCGCTTCGGGATCGCAAGTCGAAAATCATGCCGGAAAAGTAGAAATCCGGTTTTGCGTGTAACGCCGATGTAAGTATTTTCGGCCAGTCTCTCGCTCCTTATTGTTGGAAATCCGAGCAGGACATAGCCGCCCAAGACATGCTGGCGATCGAGGTTATCGTTCCGCAATCGGCGCCCCGCCATTGGCAGCAGCTCGCCATAGAGCGGCTGGAGGCGGACGGCCACGATGTCGCGGTGGCGCATCAGCCCGGGCCGTCGACCTGGCCGGCCGCGGCAAAAGCCGCCTTCCAGTTCGAGCAACGTCTTTTCCGCCGGCGCGGACCCCTTCTCGGCTCCGCGCTGCAAGCAATCCCGGCACGGCCCGGCGGGCGCCCCGCCGCGCTGAGGCTCGATCTTGCCGGCGATGCGGCCTTGTCGAATGTCCCCACCATCGGCCTTCGCTTCGACGGATCCAGCGCCGATCTGTCGGCTGCAATCGCCGTCGCGGCCGGCAGGCTCCCGGTGATCGAGGCCGTGCTCGACAGGAAGACGGTAGTCGGCCAGGCGCGGCCCATGGTCGACAAGCGGGAATCCACCGCACTCGGCACCGAGGACGTGTTCGCCCGCGCCATTACTCTGGTTCAGTCGGTCACCCGCGCGTTCGCGGCGGACCGGCTGCCACGAGAGGCCGTGGCTGAAATCCATGGTCGTGGCGAGCGAGGCGGGTTCACATCCGCCTATCTCGGCGCGGCGCTGCCGCGGCTCGGCCGGGAAGCGCTTCGGCGCGCGCGCTTCCGCCACGCGCATTGGCGTGTCGGCTATCGCTTTACCGATGCCCTGGGCGTCGCCGATACCGGCAAGCTCGGCACCGGCTGGTCGGTGCTGCCGGACCCGGGCGATCATTTCTATGCCGACCCGTTCCCCTTCTGGTGGCAGGGTCAGCCCTTTGTGTTCGTCGAGGACTATCCGCACGCGACCGGAAAGGCGGTCATTTCCGTTGTCCCGTTCGACGCGGATGGCGTTCCTGGCGAGCCTCGGGTCGTGCTGGAGGAGGCTCACCACCTCTCCTACCCGCAGGTATTCGAGCGCGACGGCGCGATCTGGATGCTGCCGGAGGCGAGCGCCGGCGGCAAGCTCACACTCTACCGCGCGTCGGGCTTCCCGGACAGCTGGCTTGCCGAGACCGTGCTGGTCGAAGGCGAGATTTCCGATGCCACCTTGTTCGAGCATGAAGGCATGCTCTGGCTGTTCGCCACGGATCGTGACGGCCATGGAAGCACTTCCGACACGCTGGTGATTTTCTCCGCCCCCGCGCTTGCCGGTCCGTGGCGGCCGCATCCGGCGAACCCGATCCTGATCGACCACCGCATGGCCCGCCCCGGCGGAGCCTTCGTGCGCAACCGCGACGGCCGCGTGCTTCTTCCGGTCCAGGACGGAACGCTGGGCTATGGCGGCGGGCTGGGCCTGTCGAAGCTGCTGGAGCTCAACCAGCAGACGGTGCGGCTGTCGCCGCCGCGGCCGATCGATGCGGCTGGCGACTTTCCTTATCCGAAAATCCACACACTCAATCGGGCCGGGCGCCTGGAAGTGATCGACGGGATCGCCGCCGTGCGCAAGCGGTCAGGCAAGCAGTAGCGCCTCGTAGCCCGCGCACATCCTGGCCGGCGAATACTTATCCCGCAGCCGCCGTCCCGCCTCTGAAAGCCTGGCCTTGGCTTCCGGCCGCGCAAACAGATCGCCAAGGCCCCTGGCCATGCCGGCAGCGTCGGCCTCGACGAAGAGTGCGGCGGGAGAGCCGTCCTCCGCGGTCAGCACCTCGCGCAAGACGTCGAGGTTGCTCGCCACGACCGGCAGCCGGGAAATGGCGGCTTCGACGCAGGCGAGGCCGAAGGTCTCCGTCATCGAGGCAAACGCATAGGCATCGCCGGCCGCGAGGAATTCGAAGATGCGCGCCGGCGGAACCTCGCCCACGAGATGCAGGCGGTCGGCAACGCCGCGGCTTTCGGCAAAGGCGACGAGCGCTTCGCGCTCCGGCCCCGCGCCTGCCAACGCGACATGGACGTCGGGCAGTCGATCGAGCGCGCCGACAAGCGCGATCTGGTTCTTCATCCGCGTCAGCCGGCCCGATGATACGGCCAGCCAAACGTCCTGCGGCAGGCCGAAGGCGGCGCGCGCCGCTGCCTTGTCGAATTCCTCGCCCGGCGCGGGTACGCCGTGATCGATGCGACGCATGCGCCGCCGATAGGAGCGCGGATAGCGATCGAACTGCGCTTGAGTCCAGCCGGAATTGACGACATTCGCCTGGTAAAGGCCGACCGTGCCCATCAGCTTGTCGATTTGGGAGAGCAGCCCCATGACGCCCATGCTTTGCGGGGCGCCGCTTTGGTTTGCGACGATGTGCCTGACGCCGGCCAGCCGGGCGCCGATCGTGCCGAAGATGTTGCCATAGTGTTGGTAAGTGATGACTGCGTCGGGGCGTGCCGCGCGCAGATATCGCGCCAGGCCGACGGTCGCCCGGATCTGCCCGGGCAATCCGCGCGGTCTGTCCGTCAGGACGAAATCCGCATTGGGATCGCGGTCGTAGGCTTCGGTCTTGCGGTACATGAAGACGGTGCGCACCTCGTGCCCGCGCGCCCGCAAGCCCTCGCCCACCATGTCGGAGATGCGCTGCGCCCCCGCTGCTTCCGCCTGGGTCTGCACTTGGACGATCTTCACGTGCGCCCCTTCAGGAGGGCATGAGGCACCAGCCCGATCCTGTCCAGGGACAAGCCGAGGATCGACGGGTTGATGCCGATTCTGCGCCGGGCGATCAATACCCCGAAAGCCGTCCATGCGATGACGGTTCCGGCAATGCTGAGGGCCGCTCCTATGGACCCGAGGTAGTAAGTTGCCACGGCCGTCACGCAAAGTCCGACAACGTTGACGATGACCAGCACCTTGAAGAGCGCATGCTGCAGACCCGTCAACTGCAACAGGACTTCGATCGGGCCGCAAGCGGTGCCGAACGTCGCCCCGATGCCGAAGATGACGAGCGTCGCCCTCATGGTCGGCGTCGCATAGGCCGGATTGAAGATGGACAGGATGAAGTCGCCGAATATCCAGAAGGACGCCAGCACGCACAGCGCAATGGCCGAGCCGCCAAGCGCGGCGAGGCTGGTGATGCGCTGAACGTGAGCCCTGTCGCCGCTGTAGAAGGCCGCCGATATCTGCGGCGCCAGCGCCTGGTTGATGCCGTTGAGGGCAAGGGTCACGAAGCGCGTGGTCCGGTCCGCCACGAAGATCGCGCCTGCCGCCTCTGGCCCCAGGATCATCGCCACGAGCAGGGTGCTGACCTGGCCGAGCGCGGGCGGCAGCGAGGTGACGCCCCACAGGCCAAGCGTCACCGTCTTGAATTCCTGCTTTTGCCCTTCCGTGAGACCACCGCGATCTGCCCGCGCCGTGTCGCGCAACAGCACAATTGTTTGCGGGACGACCGACAGGATGAGCAGCAGCGCCGTCAGATATGTCGCCGCGATCGCATCGATCTTCACTTGCATGAAGTGCAGCGCCGCAACGGCGGCGATTGTCGCCGCGCGCCAAATGATGTCCCGCGGCAGCAGGCCCGATATCAGCGCGTTCTTGGCCCGGAAGGCGCCCGAGGTAAACTCCGACCAGCCGAGCGAGAACGACAGCACCGCTGCCGCCACGCATAGCGGCAGCCATTCCGGCGTTCCCCTGCCGATGAAGGGCAGGAATCCCACCACGATGATGAGCAGGCTGGTACCGACGAGCCCGGCCAGCGCCACGAGAATGGCGCGCGCCATCAGCCCGTGAGCCGAGCCGAGATCGCCCAGCCCGGCATATTGAGGCCAGAATCTGAGCACGGTGCTCTGCTGGCCCACCGAAGCGAAGAAGGAAACCAGGCTCGCGCCGGCATAGGTAGCGCTGTAAAGACCGAACTCGCGTTCGTTCGTCACCATCGCCACGGCCACGAACATCAGGAAGGACAGGCCCGCGCTGGCAAGCTTGATGATGCCGGCCACGGCGCCGCTCTTGGCAAGCGCCGTGACCGACATGCGCATGTCGGTCGCCGGGCTGGCCCCTGCCCCGGGGGCGGCCTCGCGGTTCCCTTTAGTGTCCTTCAACCTCGCCTCCTGAGACGATCGGCGATGGGCTACCCGCACCTACGACGACGCTCAAAACCCGATCCTGCATAAGCAAAATGCCGCAACCGCGCCAGCGCGAACGCTTCGCATGGTTACCGGCATCGCCAGCGCCGAGCGCATCGTCACGCCGCCAAGCTTAACGGATGGCTAACGATAATCCTTAATACTGTGGAGACGAGTGAGGTCGTGAAGTCGCGGCTCTCGACGAGGAAAATCGATGAAGCCAGCCAGTATCGACGAGCGCACTCTTACGCCGTTGTTCGACATAGGTGCAGTGTGGGCCATCCTTTGGGCGCGACGCGTGATGGTGCTTGCCATCGCCGGCGCGGCAGTGCTGCTGGCGCTCTCCTATCTTGCGGTGACCAAACCAAGCTATACCGCAACGGCCTCGATACTGATCGACCCCCGCGACACGCGCGCGACCAATTTCAACAACGTGCTTCCGGGGATCGGCTCCGACAGCGCCGCTATCGCCAGCCAAGTCTTCGTCATCCAGTCGCCAGACCTGCTCGGCGCCGTCTTCAAAAGCCAGAAGCTCGACAGCGATCCGGAATTCGCCGGCGGCGGCCTTGCTTCACGTCTGTTCGGAGCCGGCGCAAGCGCGCCGCAGGACGCCGCCTTCAAGCGCTTCCAGAGCAAGGTTTCTGTCGAGCGCGAAGGGCTGACCTACGTCATCAATGTCAGCTTCACGTCGCCGTCGCCGGAAAAGGCCGCGCGCATCGCCAATGCCATCGTCGATCAGTACCGGGCAGGCCTGGTGGGAGAACGCGAGAGCGCCAACAGCGACGTGAATACGCTGCTCACGGACAGGATCTCCGGCCTGCAAAAGGACGTCAGCGACGCCGAGCGGACGGTCGAAGACTTCAAGACGAAACACAATATCGTCAATTCGACGGACGGCGGCACGCTGCAGTCGCAGCTCGATCAGCTGACGACGCAGCTGATCGCCGCCCAGGGCGACGCTGACCAGGCCAAGGACCGCTACAATCAGGCGCTGGCTGCGGGCAGTTCGCCGGCCGGGCTCGCCAAGCTTGCGGATATTCTTACCTCCACCTCGGCCATCAAATTGCGCGATGACTACAACCAGCGCGCCACCGAGCTTGCCAGCCTGCAAACGATGTACGGGCCGCGCCACCCGACCATCGGGCGGCTGCAGTCCGAGCTGGAGCGGTTGAAGCGGCTGATGTCCGCCGAGGCGGATCGCATAAGACAGCAGTTGAAGGCCAGCTATGATCTCGCTGTGCAGAATGTCGGCAAGCTGCAAGACAAGCTCGAAGCCCTGCGCCAACAGTCGACGAACTCGAACATCGCGCAGGTACAGCTGCGGCAGCTGGAATCGAAAGCCCAGGCGGCGCGCGCCGTGCTCGACGACTATCTCAAGCGGGCGCAGGAAACGTCGCAGATGCAGGGCGTGCAGACTTCCGAAGCGCGCAAGATCGGCGTGGCTTCGCCGCCTGTCCAGCCGACATGGCCGAAGCCGGTCCTGCTTCTCTTGGTGAGCGCCGTTCTGGGACTCCTCGCCGGATGCGGCCTCGCTCTGGCGCTTGGTCCGGTCTCGCAGCCGCAAGAGGACCCGCAGTCGCCGACGGCGGCCGTGCCGGAGCCGTTCGTGGACCGTAAGGACAGCGCGCCGGTCAGCCCCCGGCCATTGCCGATGCCAGCCAATTTCGGCGAGTACCGTCTGCCCGGCGTCGCCGGTGGGACCGCCTATTCAAACATCAAGGCGATCAGGAAACAGCTCTTCCAGACCGGAAACGAAACGCTGTCGCTCGCCGTCCTGAAGATCATGCGACAGATGGTCTTGCACCTGAACGACCACGGCAAACCGTTCGTCATCCTCGTGTCTTCGATCCACAGCAGTTTCGAGGCAAGGATTGCGGGCGCGATGCTGGGCATAGGCATGCAACGGGCCGATCAGAACGTGCTGATGGTGGAAATTGGCGATCGTCTGTCCAGCGCGACGACTGACGGCGCCGGATTGTTCATCGATGGCGCGACCGGTCTGCAGACGATCGTGTGCAGCTCAGTGGCGGAAAAAAGTCCTGGCGTTGCCGATCGCAACTCGTTCCGTGGCATTCTGGCCGAAGCCGGGAGCGCGTTCGATTTCGTGCTCGTGATCGCGCCCTCGCTTAATGAGAACGGCTGGAATCCGGAGCTCTTCGCCAAAGCCGATCTTGCGCTTCTGGCGCTCAGCCCCTCCGAGCAGCCTTCGGAAGCCGCCAGGCTGCTCGCGCAAAAATTCGGTGCCGGCCAGATCGGTCGCAGTGCCACCCTTGTCGTCGCGCCGGCTGACGCGCGGCCAGCCGCGGCGATCGACAGTCCGCGAGCGGCCGGCGAGCAGCGCCGCAGCGCCGCCGCCCGGGGCTAGACCGTGGAGGCGGTGCATCGATGACATCGCCGCCCAAGGTGTCGAGGCGACAGGCGCTGGCCTTTGCCGCCGGAGCCGTTGTCGCCGTCTCCCCTCCGCCGCAATCCGCTGCGCTCGCGACGGCCGGCCAAGTTCCGTCGCGCGGCTTCAACCTTCCCGGATGGCTCGACCGAAACGATGGGCTTGCTCCCGCCACGGCCACGCTTGAGAAGCTGCGGCAATCAGGCTTCGAAACGATCCGGCTGCCGGTCAACAGCGATCTCGTCTCCAGCGGCGACCCGGCAACGCTTCGCCGCATCCAGAACGGGATCAGGGATCTTGTCGGGCTCGGCTTTTCGGTCCTCCTCGACATGCATCCTTCTGGCGAGCTCGTAGCGGCTTTTCGAAACGATCCCGAGGCGGCTGCAGGAAGAGTGCTTCAGGCCTGGACGGCGTTGCGTGCCGTCGTTGCCGATCTGCCTGCGGAGTGGGTCTATCCCGAGCTGCTGAACGAGCCACCGATGGAACGGAGCGCCTGGCTGGCGCTGCGGGAACGGATCGCCGCGGCGCTGCGGGCGAAATGTCCGCGCCACACGCTGGTCTGGGGACCGGCACGGTTTCAGGGCATCTGGGAAATCGCCGACACGCCGCCGCTCGCCGACGACAACCAGATTGCCGCCGTTCACTATTACGCCCCCTTGGCCTTCACCCACCAGTGCGAGACCTGGGATGCCTCGCCGCTCGCCCGCATCGCGGACCTGCCCTTTCCCGCAAGCAAGGGAATGGCCCAGGTGAGCCGGCTTATCTCCAAACTGCGGTCGGCCGGCGACGAAGAAGCCGCCAACCTCGTTGAAGAGGAATTGTCGGCGCCTTGGACGGCCGCGCGGATCGGCTCCGATTTTGCCGATCTGGCGCGCTGGTCCACCACCAACGGCTGCCCGGTCATGCTGAACGAATTCGGTGTGCTCAACTTCTGCGTGGATGCCGAAAGCCGCGCCTCCTGGGTGCGCGCCGTGCGCAAGGCGGCTGAAGCGAACCATGTGGCATGGACCTATTGGGAGCTCGATCAGGGCTTCGGCTTCATCAGGAGCAGGCAGAGCGTCGAGGGCTTCGACGGCTCGATGATTGCCGCGCTCCTTGGAGGTTAGGCCGGAAATGGACGACAGGCGCCATCTACGCTTGCTGGGACAAGTGACGAGCGGAGCGGATCAGCGATGAGCACGACGCAGGTCTCTTCGCCCGTCAGACTGGGTTTGCCGGGCAGGGATACGCCCGAAACCTTGCTGCATGTCGGCACGGCCTTGCTTGTCGTTGCGCTCGCCGTCTCCGCATTTGCCGTGTGGACGCCGTTCGGGATTGCCGCAACATTCGTGCTGACGCTGATCGTTTCGAACGCGATGCCGGCGGGCGTTCCGGTGCTGATCATCTGCGCCTTTCTCTTTCAGAACCTCGTGGTCGCCTGGTTCACCCCCTACATTCCCGACAACGACACGTTCGACGCGCTGCGCGGCACCAACTTCATCATCCTGATGACAGCGTTCGGCATTTTCCTGGCCGCCTCATTTCAGTACCGCGTCCGCGCGCTGACCGAGTTGCGCCCGTGGCTGCTGCTGAGCATGGTCCTGTGCGGAACGATTTGTTTCTATTTCGCTCTCGGCGTCGTGCATGGCGACCCCAAGGACGCGGTCGTCTATTTCCGCAACACGATCACGCCGCTCGCCTGCTTCCACGTCGCGGTCCTCGCCGCCAGCCTTTATCCCGTCGATCTGCGCAAGAGCATGCTGTGGCTCGGCGCCGGCGCGATCGTCTATGGCTATGCGGAACTGACCTTCACCATGGATTTCCTCGGACTGTTCCACGGCGACCAATATGTCGAGCGCAGCATCTCGCGGCAGGTCGAGACCGGCGTGTGGGAAAAAGCGCTTCAGGAAACCGGTTTCGTTTACCGTGGGATCGAAGACGTGATGACCACGACCTTCTTCAACACGCCCCTGTTCAACGACATCCTGCCAAGCGTCTTCCGTATCGGCGGCCCGAACTTCCATCCGATCAGCTATGCTTACGCCTTAAGCATCATTTCGGCCTGGCTGCTCTTCAAAGGACGATGGGTGCTGCCTCTCGCGGCTCTGCCGCTGCTGCTCGTCATCGGCTCCAAGGGCGCGACCTTCATGCTTTTCGTCGCAATTGCCGTGCGGCTGATCTACAGTCCCTCCCGCGCCGGTCTGGCGCTCATGGCCGCGATGGCCCTGGCCGTGGTCTGGACGACGGCGGCGATCGGCTATGGCGCCACCCATGGCGACTATCACGTCCTCGGTCTGATTGCCGGCATGCGCGATTTCCTGGCCGATCCGCTCGGCCAGGGCTTGGGTCTCGGCGGCAACCTGTCGAGCACCAGCATCAATCTCAACTGGCAAACCGCCCAGGCCGAAGGCGCCGCCTCCGTGCCGGTCGAGAGCGCGGTCGGTGTCATGCTTTACCAGATGGGCGTGGGGAGCCTCGTCTTCTTCGGCTTCCTGGCGGCGCTGGCCGTGGCATTGCGACGGCAGCTTATCCAGACCGGCGACCCGGATTTCCTGTTCGGCTTTGTCGGCATCGTCACCATTTCGGCCAATGCCGTATTACAGGAGGAGGCTTTCTACTCCCCTCTTGCCCTCGCCTTCTGTCTGCTGCTCGTGGGCGTCTCGCTGGGAACACGCTGGCGCATGGCGGCAAGAGCCGAAGCGGCGGACTGACTTCGGATCGGCTGGGCTCCAGACCGGCTTCACGATTTCGTTCAGGAACCGAACAGCACCATTTCGGTGAACGTCAGGTCTCCCGGAGAAGGCGATTTCGGACCCTTGAAATACTTGATCCCCTTGTTCGGAAAATACCTGCCGGACAGACCGGGAACCGGGCCCATCGCATCGACGAGGCAAAGCAGCTGTCCGCGCCGCAGGAGAAAGCGGCCTACGACCCCGGCGCACCTGACCAGATCCGCGTGGGATCGGCAGTAGACGACCTGGCAGCACGACACGAGCCCATGCAATATCCGGCGCGGCTTCAGCACAAGCGGCAACGCCAGACCGTCGCAGACGCAGATCAGCGAAAGACAGCCCAACGCGGCGTGCTCGAGCAATATGTATCTTTCGTTGTCGGTGAGTTCAGCCATTTCGGCGAGGTCCGCATGGGCTTCCAACACCCGGTCCGGACGCGGCATACCATTCAGAATGGGCAAGAAGGCGATCTGTCCGCCGGAAAACAGGCGAAAACCGAAGGCTTTGTTGAGCCTCACTGTCCCGGGCGATGGAGAAATATTGGTGTAGACCACATCCTTGCGCAGGATAACCGTCGCGATCATCCGGCTGGCATAGGGCCGGAATTCCGCGTCCACGGACCAGCTCGAGAGATTGCAGCGGATTTCATCGCCTTCCAGGCTTCTGTGTTTGGCATAGAGCGTAAGCACTGCGCCGACGATCCGGCCCGACTTCTCCAGGACGAACCCATATCGCGGAAAATCGACGACCGCTGGCCGCTGCGCCAGGCGGGTCAGCGCTTCTATCCAATAGCTCCTGCTGCGCTCCGGAAACCCCCGGTGCAGGCAATCCGCCACGCCTCCCCAATCCCTCTCGTCGAAGGGCCGGCAGCCGATACCGGGAGGGAATGCGCCGAGAACCGCCATAATCGACTCAAGAAAAAGGCACCAAATATGTCGAGGTCCGGGTTATCCTGACGATCGATTACTAACGAATTACACCGCTATCGAAGCTAATTTTATTGGCCGGATTTGACGGGATCGTGCAGTGCTCCTCCGCCTACAACTGATCGTCGCATTACCCTTAGGCGGGTTACAATTGTAGAATTGACTAAAACAATCATTGGTTTTGTATGATTCGGGCCGGTGGCGGTCCTTCCTGGCAGAAGCGCCTCGCCATCCCGGCCGGCACAGCGGCGTTCGCCGTGACCCGGAAGTCCGCTGGCAACTGCCGGAAGTAGCCGCGCCTGGCGCTGTGCCTGCTGCATCCAAGGCAACTCCGAGTTCGATCGTGCAGGCAAAATTTCACCGGACCGGCTTGTGCGCAAATCTCATATGTGAATATAGTATTCACAAAAGAAGATTTGGAGGATCGATCGCGTCCGACTCCGGCTTGCCGGAGCGGTGCGGCCATTCTCCCGGAGCGGACGAACAGCGCAATGACCAGCTTCCCGCCCACCGCCGGCGTCGCTTCGACCTGCCCTGCCGACATGCCGCCCGATCACGCCTTGCTGCCGGTATGGAATGCCGAAAACTGGTTCTATGAAGATTGGCCAATCGGCCAGAAAATCCGCTCGCTCCGGCGCACTATGGCCGAAGGCGACAGTCATCTCTTCAACACCCTGGTGCTCGACATCCACCCTTATGTGCAGGACCAGATGTTCGCCGAGCGCGAAGGTATCTTCGGCAAGCGCCTCGTGGCGGGCGCGTTCGTTTTCTCGGCCGGGCTCGGTCTAGTCGCCACCAACTGCGTCAATGCCTTTTCCTACGGCTATGACAAGCTCCGCTTCATAAAGCCGGTCTTCATCGGCGACACCATCTATTCGATCCGCACCAACATGGAAAAGAAGCCCCGCTACAAGGAAATGGGGCTGATCCGCGCCAGCTATGAAGTGTTCAAGGGCGAAGGCGAGCTGGTGCTCTACTGCGAGCATCTGCAGACGGTGAAATACAAGGACCCGGCCGACTTCGCCGGCAAGACGGAGAAGCAATGATGGCCGCCGACCTGCCGCTGTCCGGCCTTGTCGTCGTCGACATGAGCCAGTTCCTGTCGGGACCTTACTGCTCGCTGAGGCTCCTCGACCTCGGTGCCCGCGTCATCAAGATCGAGCGGCCCGATGGTGGCGACCTGTCGCGCCGGCTCTATCTCAGCGACACCGAGATCGGTGGTGATTCCACCATCTTCCACGCCATCAACCGTGCCAAGGAAAGCTTTGCGGTCGATCTGAAGAACGAGGATGACCTTAAAGCGCTGCGCGGGCTGCTCGCCAAGGCCGACGTGCTGATCCAGAACTTCCGGCCCGGCGTCATCGAGCGGCTCGGCCTCGATTACGAGCATGTGCGGACGCTCAATCCGCGCCTGGTCTACGCCTCGATCAGCGGCTATGGCGAGGAAGGCCCGTGGGTAAAGCGTCCGGGTCAGGACCTGCTTGCCCAGGCGCGCTCCGGCGTCATGTGGCTGAACGGCGACGAAGATCAGGGTCCGGTGCCGTTCGGCCTGGCAATCGCCGACATGCTGGCCGGCGCCGCCTGTGCGCAAGGCATCCTTGCAGCACTGGTCCGGCGCGGCACCACCGGCGCGGGCGGCCATATCGAGACCAGCCTCTTCGAGGCGCTGATCGACCTCCAGTTCGAGGTGCTGACGACGCATCTCAATGACGGCCGGCGGCTGCCGCGCCGTTCGTCGTTCCATAGCGCCCACGCCTATCTGGCGGCGCCCTACGGAGTCTATCCGGCCAAGGACGGCTTCCTGGCGATCGCCATGACGCCGATCCCGAAGCTCGCCGACCTGCTCGAGATCGAGGGGCTGGCGCCCTATCGCGACAAGCCGGCGACCTGGTTCACGGCGCGCGACGAGATCAAGGCGATCATCGCGCAGCGCATCGCGCAGAAGTCGGTCGACGAATGGCTGGCGATCCTCGAGCCCGCCGACATCTGGTGCGCGAAGGTGCTGAACTGGAAAGAGGTGCTGGAAAGCGACGGCTTCAAGGCGCTCGACCTGCTGCAGACCGTGACGCGCGAGGACGGTGTTTCGATCGACACCACCCGGTCACCGCTCAGGATCGACGGCATGCGCGCCAAAGTCGAGCAGGCGGCGCCGCGCGTCGGCGAGCACAGCGCAAAAATCCGCAAGGAGTTCGGCCTGTGACGACACTCAAGGGCATGACCTGGAACCATCCGCGCGGCTATGATCCGATGGTCGCCTGCTCCCGGCTTTGGCGGGAAAAGACCGGCGTCTCTATCGAGTGGGAGAAGCGCTCGCTGCAGGACTTCGAGTCCTTCTCTGTCGAAGAACTCGCCCGCGCCTACGACCTGATCGTCATCGATCATCCGCATGTCGGCCAGATCACCGCCGAGAAGTGCCTGGCCCCGCTCGACGTGCCCGGCCGCGAGGCGGAGCGCGAAGCGCTGGCGAAGGCAAGCGTCGGCCGGTCCTATCCGAGCTACACTTGGCAGGACCGGCAATGGGCCTTTCCGATCGACGCCGCGACGCAGGTGCAGGCCTGGCGACCCGATTTGATAGACGCCGCGCCGAAGATCTGGACCGAAGTGCTGGAGCTTGCCCAGCGTAGCCGCGTGCTCTTGCCGCTCAGGCCGCCGCACTCGCTGATGTGCTTCTTCACGCTTGCCGCCGATCTCGGCCGGCCATGTGCAGTCGAAAGCCCGAGCGATCTGATCGATCCCGATAACGGCGAGACCGTCTTCGAAATGCTGCGTGAGATCGCGGCACTCCTCGATCCCGAGTGCCTGACGATGGATCCGATTGCCGTGTTCGAAAAGATGGCCGAGGCCGGCTCGCGCATCGCCTGCGCGCCGCTGATCTATGGCTACGTGCCCTATGCCACTGCAGGCTTCCGGCCGAACCGGCTCTTCTTTTGCGACATGCCGACTGTGGGCGGCAACGGCCCGGTCGGCTCCGCGCTCGGCGGCACCGGCATCGCCGTCTCCGCCTTTTCCGCTGCCGGCGAGGAAGCGATCGACTTCGCCTACTGGATCGCCAGCGGCGACGTGCAGCGCGGCCTCTATGCCGCCGCCGGCGGCCAGCCCGGCCATGCCGCCGCCTGGGAGGACGAAGCCGTGAATGTCGCGACGGGCGACTTCTACCGCGGCACGCGGGCGACGCTGGAAGGCGCCTGGGTGCGCCCGCGCCACGACGGCTACATGGCGTTTCAGCAGGCGGCGTCCGATCGCCTCAACGAGGGTCTTGCCGGCCGGCAGGACGCCCCCCGCGTCGTCGCCGACATCAATCGCCTGTTCCGGCAGAGCTTCGCGGCGCCCCGCTAATACAGTCGGGCATCGGCCTTGCGGCTCACAGCCGCCAGAGCTTCTTCGCGTTGCCGGAGAGCAGTTTCGCGCGCTCGGTTTCGCTCGCCCCGGCAAGGAGCGCGTGCGTCGCCGCTACCCAGCCGAGCAGCCCGCCACCGAGCGTGCAGACCGGCCAGTCGCTGCCCCACACGACGCGATCCCAGCCGAAGCTGCCGATCGTGTGCTCGACATAAGGCCGCAGGGTCTCGACGGTCCAGCTCGCCGGATCGGCATAGGCGACGACGCCGGAGATCTTGCCGACGACATTGGGGCGCCGGGCGATCTCGGCGATCTGCTCGCGCCAGGGATGCTCGGCCTTGCCCTGGATGTCGGGCACGCCGCAATGATCGAGAACGAATTGCACGTCAGGCGCCAGATCGACCAGCGCGATCGCTTGGCTCATCTGTCGCGGCAGGACGCAAAGATCGAAGGTCAGCCCGCTGCCGGCGATGCGCCTGATGTTCTCGCGGAACAGGGCGCCCTCGGAGACGTCGTCGGGCACGACATGCAGCACGCGGCGGAATCCTTTGACAAATGGATCGGCCTTCACCTTGTCCAGCCAGGCGGCGAAGCCAGGTTCTTCCGGCCGGCACGACACGATCGCGCCCCGCACCAGGCTGCCCGGCTTCTTCGACAGTCCTTCGACAAGGGCTGTCTCAGCCGCGATATCTGCCGGGTGGACGTCGACCTCCATATGGAGCGCCAATTCTATGCCCGCGCGGCGCGCCTCGGTGGCGTATTCGTCGTGGGAAAAATCGCGGTCGAGGGCCGGCACGCCGGAGAGCCATGGATAGCGTAGCGCCGCCCTGTCGATGAGATGCAGGTGGGTATCGACGATCATGGCTTCCTCCCTTGTCGCGCTATCCACGTGGCCCGAATTGCGCAGCGGCTTTTGCGCAAACGACATGCTTCAGACATGGACTCGATCATCTCACCGGAGAATTCGCCATTCAAATAAGAATTATTCCTTTGACCTGACATCCGACCCGGCGAGTTGCGACAGGCGGGCCGCTGCTGCCTGGAGCAGCGTGATGGTCCTGGTGATATCGGGCGCTGCCGGCGCGTTGACCAGAGTGATATAGGGTATGGTGAGCGCGGCGATGCCGTGCCCGTCGGAACCGAGCACCGGCGCCGACAGATTGTAGACGCCGGCCGTCTGCAACGAAGCCATCATCTCGTAGCCACGATCGCGCACCTGGTCGAGGCGGGCGAAGAAGTCGGGCGACAACTTCATCTCCTCGTTGCTGCGCAAATGCTCGGCGATCATCATCTCGCGCTCTTCCGGCGAGCGAAAGGCCAGCAGCACATGTCCCGAGCCGGTGTCGAACAGGCTGATATGCGAGCCGACGCGGATCGAGATGCCCCAGTATCGCGGCGCTTCCTGCTGGGCAATGACCACGGCGCTGCCACGGTCGAACACGACGAGCTGGTTTGCCTGCCAGGAGGTCTCGGCCAGCTCGCGCATGATCGAGGTGGCGTAGGAGACCAGCCTGCGCACCGGTGCATGCAGCTGGCCAAGCCCGAAGAGCTTCAGCGTCAGCGAATAGCGGTCGCCGTCTGGCCGGGTGACGTAGCCGCGTTTCACCAGACGGTCGAGCATCCGGTAAAATTCGTTCGGGCTGCGGTCGAGCCGCTTGGCTATCTCGGCCTGGGTCAGGCCGCCATCGACGCTGGCGAGCAGTTCCAGAATGTCCAGCCCCTTGTCCAGTGCCGGCGCGCGATAGCGGTCTTCCTCGTCGTCCTGCACCCGATGCCCTCTGGTGAATTCTGATCTTCATATACGCAAGACAGCCTTCATAGGGAAGAAGTTTCGGCTTGACGACTTATGAATAATTTGTTTGCATATGAATGAAGCATGGAGCTTCAGCCATGACGGCCTGCGGCCATTCCAGGGAGGATATTCATGAACAGACTGCTTTCCGGCGTCGCCGCCGGCGCATTGCTCATGGCATCGGGTGCGGTCTTTGCGGCCGACCTGCCGGGCAAGTTCACCGGCGTCACGATCGACGCCAAGCTGATCGGCGGCCAGCAATACGAAAAACTCTACGCGCGCATCGGCGAGTGGGAGAAGGCGACCGGCGCCAAGGTCAACGTCGTCTCCAAGAAGAACCACTTCGATCTCGACAAGGAGATCAAGTCAGACATCGCCTCCAACTCGATCACCTGGTGCGTCGGCTCCAACCACACCTCGTTCGCGCCGCAATATCCGGGCATCTACACCGACCTCGCCAAGCTGCTGCCGAAGGAGGAGATCGACGCTTTCGTCCCGGCCAACATCGCCGCCGGCACGCTCGACGGCAAGCTGGTAATGCTGCCGCGCGCGCAGTTCGACGTCTCGGCGCTCTACTACCAGAAGAGCCTCTACCAGGACGAAGCCAAGAAGAAGGCCTACAAGGAGAAGTACGGCGAGGAGCTCGCCCCGCCGGACACCTTCGACGAGATGGCCCAGCAGGCGGAATTCTTCGCCAGCCCGCCCGACTTCTACGGCACGCAATATGCCGGCAAGGAAGAGGCGATCAACGGCCGCTTTTACGAGATGCTGATCGCCGACGGCGGCGAATATCTCGACAAGGACGGCAAGCCTGCCTTCAACTCCGAGGCCGGCGTCAAGGCGCTCGACTGGTTCGTCAAGCTCTACAAGGCCAAGGCTGTGCCCGCCGGCACGACCAACTATTTGTGGGATGATCTCGGCCAGGGGTTCGCGTCCGGCACGGTGGCGCTCAACCTCGACTGGCCGGGCTGGGCCGGCTTCTTCAACGACCCGAAGTCGTCCAAGGTCGCCGGCAATGTCGGCGTCAAGGTGCAGCCGAAGGGCTCGTCCGGCAAGCGCTCGGGCTGGTCCGGCGCGCATGGCTTCTCGGTGACCGAAAGCTGCGCCAACAAGGAGGCCGC
This sequence comes from Mesorhizobium sp. M1A.F.Ca.IN.020.03.2.1, assembly GCF_004023205.1. Taxonomy (NCBI): domain Bacteria; kingdom Pseudomonadati; phylum Pseudomonadota; class Alphaproteobacteria; order Hyphomicrobiales; family Phyllobacteriaceae; genus Mesorhizobium; species Mesorhizobium sp. M1A.F.Ca.IN.020.03.2.1. Next base: position 24,133 of record NZ_RZSV01000034.1, read on the forward strand.
CGCCTCCCTCGTCTGGTGGCTGACCAACGAGGACAGCCAGAAGCTGGAAGCCGCGGCCGGCCCGCTGCCCACCCGCACCAAGGTGTGGGAATGGGACCTCGAGCAGGCCAAGTCCGATCCTTACAAAACCGAAGTGCTGCAGGCCTTCCAGGAAGCCGCCAAGAACGCCTTCCCGGTGCCGCAGACGCCGGAATGGATCGAGATCTCCAACGCGGTCTATCCCGAACTTCAGGCCGCCATCCTCGGCGACAAGACTTCCAAGCAGGCGCTCGACGACGCTGCCGCCAAGGCGACGCAGATCCTCGAGGACGCCGGCAAGCTCTAAGGGACTATCCTCCCAGCGGCGTCGGTCTTCGCGACCGGCGCCGCTTTGACCGAGGCGGCCGCCCCATCGCCGGCCGTGCAAACAATTTTGGGACTTTGCATGACGGCCAAGCGGCTTTCCGCGCCAACGCTTCTTCTGCTGCCGGCCGTGCTCGTTCTGGCGGCCGTGGTGGTCGTGCCGCTCTGCCTGTCATTCTATTCAAGCTTCACGCCGTTCAGGCTGACACGGCCGGAAACCTTCTTCACCTTCATCGGCCTGCGCAACTATCGCAACATTCTGTCCGACGCGAATTTCTGGTGGGCCTTCGGCCGCACCGTGCTCCTGCTCACCATCGCGCTCAATCTCGAAATGCTGCTCGGTCTCGGCCTCGCGCTGCTGGTCGAGAAGGCTAGCCGCGGCCAGCGGTTGCTGCGTACCATCATGATGTTCCCGATGATGTTTTCGCCGATCCTGGTCGGCTTCCAGTTCAAGTTCATGTTCAACGACAATATCGGCTTGGTGAACAACGCGCTGCAGTCGCTAGGCATCACGCGGGACGCCATTCCCTGGCTGATCGAAGGCCATCTCGCCTTCATCGCCATTTCAGTCGCGGAGATCTGGTCGTCGACCTCGATCTTCGCGATCCTGATCCTCGCCGGCCTGCTCGCCATGCCGAAGGAGCCGGTCGAAGCGGCGCGCGTCGACGGCTGCACGCCGTGGCAAACCTTCCGCTATGTGACCTGGCCCTTCATCATGCCCTTCGCCTATATCGCCATGACCATCCGCTCGCTCGACGTTGCGCGCGCCTACGACATCGTCAAGATCATGACCGATGGCGGCCCAGCCGGCCGCACGGAACTGTTGTGGACGCTGGTCGCGCGCACCGCCTACAGTGACGCGCGCATGGGCGTGGCCAATGCGATGGCCTATTTTTCGATCCTGCTGTCGATCGTCTTCACCGTCTATTTCTTTAAGAAGCTCGCCGCGGCACGGACCCAGATCGGCGCGGAGTGGTGAGGATGGACGCCAACGCATCCGCCCGCCTGAAGCGCCGCGCCGGCGCCGTCGCCCACCGCGTCGGCCTGTTCCTCGCCATGCTTTTGATCTGCCTGCCCGGCATCTGGATCGTGCTGTCCTCGCTGCGGCCGACGGTCGAGATCCTGGCCAAGCCGCCGGTCTGGATCCCGCAGCAGGTCTCGCTCGATGCCTACGTCGCCATGTTCAGCGGTGTCGGCAAGGGCGGCATTCCCGTCTTCGACTATTTCCGCAATTCCCTGATCATCTCGGTGACGTCGACCGTCATTGCCATCGCCATCGGTATGGCCGGTGGCTACGCCTTCGCTCGCCACCGGTTTCGTGGCAAGTCGGCGATGTTCCTCGGCCTTATGCTGACCCGCACCGTGCCCGGCATCGCGCTGTCGCTGCCGCTGTTTTTCGTCTATGCGCGGCTCGACATCATCGACACGCATTTCGGCCTGATCCTCGCCTATGTTGCGCTCAATGTGCCGTTCACCATCTGGCTGATCGACGGCTTCTTCCGCCAGGTGCCGAAGGATCTCGCCGAGGCCGCGCAAATCGACGGCTGCACGCGCTGGCAGGCCTTCTGGCAGGTCGAGTTTCCACTCGCCGGGCCAGGCATCGCGTCGGCCGGCATCTTCGCTTTCCTTACCTCCTGGAACGAATTCGCGCTCGCCTCGCAGCTGACGCGCTCGATCAATTCCAAGACGCTCCCCGTCGGGCTGCTCGACTACACCGCCGAATTCACCATTGACTGGCGCGGCATGTGCGCGCTGGCGGTGGTGATGATCATCCCGGCGCTGCTCCTTACTTTCATCGTCCAGAAGCACCTCGTCGGCGGCCTGACTTCCGGCGCGGTGAAAGGTTGATCCGATGGCGATTGTCTCGCTCAAGAAACTGACCAAGCGTTACGGCAACATGGAGATCGTGCACGGCGTCGATCTCGATGTCGCCGACCGCGAATTCATCGCGCTGGTCGGGCCGTCCGGCTGCGGCAAGTCGACCACGCTGCGCATGATCGCCGGGCTGGAAGACATCTCCGGCGGCACGATCGAGATCGGCGACCGCATCGTCAACGATCTGCCGCCGCGTTCGCGCAACATCTCGATGGTGTTCCAATCCTACGCGCTTTATCCGCACATGACGGTGCGCGAAAATCTCGGCTTCTCGCTGAAGATCGCCGGCGCGCCCAAGGAAGAGATGGACCGTCGCGTGGCCGAGGCCTCGGCCATTCTCGGCCTCGACGCGCTGCTCGAGCGCCGCCCCTCCCAGCTTTCCGGCGGCCAGCGCCAGCGCGTCGCCATGGGCCGCGCCATCGTGCGCGATCCGGACGTCTTCCTGTTCGACGAGCCGCTCAGCAATCTCGACGCCAAGCTGCGCACGCAGATGCGCACCGAGATCAAGAAGCTGCACGCCAAGGTGAAGTCCACGGTTATCTACGTTACCCACGACCAGGTCGAGGCGATGACGCTCGCCGACCGCATCGTCATCATGCGCGACGGCAACATCGAGCAGGTCGGCACGCCGGACGAGGTCTTCCAGCGGCCGGCGACGCGCTTCGTGGCGGGCTTCATCGGCTCGCCGCCGATGAACCTGCAGGAGGCGACCGTGGACGACGGCAAGATCGTCTTTTCCGGCGGACAGAGCCTGCCGCTGCCCGGCCGCTTCAAGGCCAAGGTGAACGCCGGCGACAAGGTAGTGTTCGGCCTGCGTCCCGACGACCTCTACCCCGTGGGCCACGGCCTGCATTCGGGCGATGCCGCTGACGTCCACGAGATCGAGCTGCCGGTGACGGTGATCGAGCCGCTCGGCAACGAGACGCTGGTGTTCGCCGAATTCGACCGCCGCGACTGGGTTTCGCGGATGCTGAACCCGAGGCCATTGCGGGCGGGCGATCGCGTGGCGATGAGCTTCGACCTGTCGCAGGCGCATCTCTTTTCCGCGGAAACCGGCAAATCCTTGAGGGCCTGACGATGGCGAAGATCGAGAAAGTCGAGCTTGCAATGGTTGATCTGGTGCCGAAGGTGAAGCGCACCGACGCCATCCAGAGTTTCGTCAGCCAGGAGACGCCGATCGTCACCATCACCGACGTCGACGGGGCGGTCGGCATCGGCTACAGCTACACGATCGGCACCGGCGGCTCTTCGGTGATGCGGCTTCTGGCCGACCACCTCGCGCCGCGCCTGATCGGTGAGGATGCCGACCGGATCGAGGCCATCTGGCACGATCTCGAATTCGCCACGCACGCCACCACCATCGGCGCCATCACGGCCATCGCGCTCGCCGCCATCGACACTGCGCTCTGGGACCTTAGGGCGAAGAAGCAGAAGCTGCCGCTCTGGAAGCTCGCCGGCGGCGCCAAGGACCGCTGTCCGCTTTATACCACCGAAGGCGGCTGGCTGCACATCGAGACTGAAGCGCTTGTCGAAGATGCGCTGGCCGCCAAGGCGAAAGGCTTCACCGGCTCGAAGGTCAAGATCGGCAAGCCGCACGGCGCCGGGGATTTCGCCCGGTTGTCGGCGGTGCGCAAGGCGGTCGGCGACGGCTATGAGATCATGACCGACTGCAACCAGGGTTTTACCGTCGACGAAGCCATCCGGCGCGCCGAGCGGCTGCGCGATCTCGATCTCGCCTGGATGGAGGAACCTCTGCCGGCCGACGACATAGACGGCCATGTGCGGCTATCGAATTCGACCGCGACGCCGATCGCCGTCGGCGAGTCACTCTATTCGATCCGCCATTTCCGCGAATATATGCAGAAGGGCGGCTGCAACATCGTCCAGGTCGATGTCGGCCGCATCGGCGGCGTCACGCCTTGGCTGAAGGTGGCGCATATGGCGGAAGCCTTCGACATGCCGATCTGCCCGCATTTCCTGATGGAACTGCATGTCAGCCTGGCCTGCGCGGTGCCGAATGGCAAATATGTGGAATATATCCCGCAGCTGGATGAGTTGACGGGCAAGAAGATGGTGATCGAAAACGGCCACGCCCTGGCGCCGGACGAGCCGGGCCTCGGCATCGACTGGGATTTCGATGCGATCAAGGCGCTGAGCATCGTCGAATTCAGCGTCACCGTCACGGAGCGGAGGAACTGAGAATGCAGCGAATGGGCATGGTGCTTGGCCTGAAGCCGGAAAAGGTCGAGGAATATGTGCGCCTGCACGCCGCCGTCTGGCCGGACGTGCTCGAGATGATCGCCGCCTGCAACATCAAGAACTACTCGATCTACCTCAAGCGGCCGGAGAACCTGCTGTTCTCCTATTTCGAGTATCACGGCACCGACTATGCCGCCGACATGGCCAAGATGGCCGCCGATCCGAAGACCCAGGAATGGTGGTCGGTCTGCATGCCATGCCAGGAACCCTTGCCGACAAGGCAGGAGGGCGAGTGGTGGGCGACGATGGATGAAGTCTTCCACCATGACTGATGCCTTCGATCCCGCCTCGCTGGCGCAATCCTGGCCAAGGCCTGCAAAGCCGCGTCCGATCGTCACCTTCGGCGCCGGCTCGATCGTCGGCGATGCGCATTTCCCGGCCTATCGCAAGGCTGGTTTTCCAATGGTGGGTCTCTACGATCCGGACCAGGCCAAGGCTCGGAAACTGGCCGAACAATGGGGCGTGACGGCATTCGGCTCGGTGGACGAGGCGGCCGCCGTCAAGGATGCGATCTTCGATCTCGCAACGCCGCCCGGCCGGCACGCCGAGGTGCTGAAGGCCCTGCCCGACGACGCGGTCGCATTGATCCAGAAGCCGATGGGCAACTACCTTGGCGAGGCAACCGAGATCCTTGAAATCTGTCGCGCCAAGAAGCTCAAGGCTGCAGTGAATTTCCAGCTTCGCTTTGCGCCGATGATGCTGGCGCTGAAGGACGCGATCGCCAAGGGCTGGCTTGGCGAGGTCGTCGACTTCGATGCCTGGCTGGCGCTCGCAACGCCGTGGCAGCTCTGGGAATTCCTGCTCGCGGCGCCGCGTGTCGAGATCGCCATGCATTCGATCCACTATCTCGACCTGATCCGGCAGCTTCTCGGCGACCCGAAGGGCGTGCATGCCAAGACGCTCGGCCATCCCAATCACAAGGTCGCGCAGACCCGTACCAGCGCCATCCTCGACTATGGCGACACGGTGCGCTGCGCGCTCTCGATCAACCACGATCATAAGTTCGGACGCCGGCATCAGGCCTGCGAGTTCCGTATCTGCGGCACCGAGGGCGCCGCCTACGTCAGGCTTGGCCTCAATCTCGACTATCCGCGCGGCGAGCCCGACGTGCTGGAAATCCACCCTAAAGGCGGCTCCGATTGGGCCGCCGTGCCGCTCACCGGCGAATGGTTCCCCGACGCCTTTGTCGGACGCATGGCCAATGTGCAGCGCTTCGCCTCCGGGGAAGACAAAGAGCTGGTCAGTTCAGTCGAAGATGCCTGGAACACCATGGCACTGGTGGAAGCCGCCTATCGTTCGAGCGCCGCGCCGGCGACGCCGCTCACCGCAAAACCGTAAGGAACGGCATGGAACAGGTCACCTATTTCGACGACTACGAGATCGGCTCGTCGCGGCTGACCAGCGGCCGCACCATCACCGAGACCGACTTTGTCGTCCATGCCGGCCACACCGGCGATTTCTTTCCGCACCACATGGACGCCGAGTTCATGAAGACGACGCCCTTCGGCCAGCGCATCGCGCATGGCACGCTGGTGTTCTCGGTCGGCGTCGGCCTGACCGCGAGCGTCATCAACCCGGTCGCCTTCTCCTACGGTTATGACAGGCTGCGCTTCATCAAGCCGGTCTTTATCGGCGACACGATCCGCACGCGCACGACGATCGCCGCGAAGGAAGACGATCCGAAGCGGCCGGACTCCGGGCGCGTCATCGAACGCGTCGAGGTTTTGAACCAGCGGGACGAAGTCGTGCTGGCCGCCGATCACATCTATATCGTCGAGCGGCGCCCCCGGCTCGGCTGAAGACGGAGACAAAACAACATGGCTGATCTGACAGGCAAGGTGGTGGTCGTAACGGCCGCTGCGCAAGGCATCGGCCGGGCTAGCGCGTTGGCTTTCGCCAAGGCTGGCGCGATCGTCCACGCCACCGACATAAATGAAGCGGCGCTGGCCGAGTTCGGCAACACCTCGGTCATCAAGACTCGCAAGCTCGACGTGCTGAACGACGACGCCGTGCAGGCCGCCTTCGCCAAAATCGGCCGCATCGATGTGCTTTTCAACTGCGCCGGCTTCGTCCACTCCGGCTCGATCCTGGAGATGAAAGACGAGGACCTCGACTTCGCATTCAACCTCAATGTGCGCGCCATGATCCGCACTATCCGCGCCGTGCTGCCCGGCATGCTGGAACGCGGCGGTGGTTCGATCATCAACATGGCATCGGTCGCCGGCGCCCCGAAAGGCGTGCCGAACCGCTTCGCCTATGGCGTGACCAAGGCGGCCGTGATCGGGCTGACCAAATCGATCGCCGCCGACTATGTCGGCAAAGGCATTCGCTGCAACGCGATCTGCCCCGGCACGGTGGAGAGCCCCTCGCTCGAAAGCCGCATGCGGGCGCAGGGCGACTATGAGGCCGCCCGTGCTGCCTTCATCTCCCGCCAGCCGATGGGAAGGCTGGGCACGGCGGAGGAGATCGCCGATCTTGCCGTCTATCTCGCCGGCGCCACCTATACCACCGGGCAGGCCTATAATATCGACGGCGGCTGGTCGATCTGATGAGGCACCGAGCATGACCCGCATTACCGATCTTCGCGTCTTCGATCTGCGCTTCCCGACGTCGCAGAGCCTCGACGGGTCGGACGCGATGAATCCGGACCCCGATTATTCGGCCGCCTATGTCACCCTCGACACCGATAGCGAGGGGCTTAGCGGCCACGGGCTCACCTTCACCATCGGCCGCGGCAACGAGATCTGCTGCGCGGCGATCGAGGCGCTGCGCCATCTTGTTGTCGGGATCGACTTGGACTGGGTCAAGCAAGATCCCAGCCGCTTCTGGCATCACGTGACCGGCGACAGCCAGTTGCGCTGGATCGGCCCGGACAAGGGCGCCATGCACCTCGCCGTCGGCGCGGTTGTCAATGCGGTCTGGGATCTTTGGGCCAAGGAAGCCGGCAAGCCGGTCTGGCGCCTTGTCGCCGAGATGAGCCCGGAAGAGATCGTGCGCATCGTCGACTTCCGCTATCTCACCGATGCGATCGCGCCGGCCGAAGCGCTGGAGATCCTGAGGAAGGCCGGGGCCGGCAAGGCCGAGCGCATCGCCACCCTCGAGCGCGAAGGCTATGCCTGCTATACCACATCGGCCGGCTGGCTCGGCTATCCCGACGACAAGCTGAGGCGCCTCTGCCAAGAAGCAGTCGACGAGGGGTTCAATCACATCAAGCTGAAGGTCGGCCGCGACCGCGACGACGACATCCGCCGTCTCAGGATCGCCCGCGAGGTGATCGGTCCGGACCGTTACCTGATGATCGACGCCAACCAGGTCTGGGAGGTCGACCAGGCGATCGACTGGCTGCGCGATCTTGCCTTCGCCAAGCCTTTTTTCATCGAGGAGCCGACCAGCCCGGACGATGTCGCCGGCCATGCCAAGATCCGCAAGGCGGTGGCGCCGATCAAGGTTGCGACCGGCGAGATGTGCCAGAACCGCATCATGTTCAAGCAGTTCATCGCCGGCGGCGCGATCGATATCGTGCAGATCGATTCCTGCCGCATGGGCGGCCTGAACGAGGTACTGGCCGTGCTTTTGATCGCCGCCAAGTTCGGCCTGCCGGTCTGGCCGCATGCCGGCGGCGTCGGCCTGTGCGAATATGTCCAGCATCTGTCGATGATCGACTATATCGCGGTGTCGGGCACCAAGGATGGACGGGTGATCGAATATGTCGATCACCTGCACGAGCATTTCCTCGAGCCCTGTGTCATTGAGAATGCGGCCTACATGCCGCCGACGGCGCCGGGCTTCTCGATCGAGATGAAGCCGGACTCGATTGCCGCCTACCTATTCCACAGTTGAATGCGAGCCGTAACGCAGGTGGCCTTGGCGGCGTTACGGCGTCGCTTCTACCTGGCGCGCTTCAGTCAACCTCGACGGCAAGCACCGCAACACAATCGCCGGCCTTGACCAGGCCGGGGAAATGGCGCGCGGCCAGGAGCCCTGACATCCTGGCCTTGATCTCCTGGGGCGCGGTGCCGGTGCGACCGGTCGAATGGATGCGCGCCACGACCTGGCCTTCCTCCACCTTCTCGCCGAGATCGATCATGGTCTCGATCATGCCCTCGTCCTCGGCAAACGCAAAGCAGTCCCCCGAGGGCATGTCGAGCCATTGAGTTCGATTTTTCTCGATAGCACCATCAACGATGCCGGCATGGCGAAGCACATTGAGGATGCCACGGCGAGCGATGCGCACCGTCTCGGCCCGGGCCGTGCCGCCACCGCCGAGCTCGGTAGTGACGAAGACCTTGCCGATCTGCTCGGCCGCGGTGTCATACATGCCAACGGTATCGATCTCGGTCATGCGCATCGAGAACGGAGCCGCGAAGGCCTCGACCGCGGCGAAGGCCTTTTCCTCCTGCTCCTTGTCCAGCAGCGTATGCGCGGCGCAGAACGGCACGAAGTCCAGCGTCTTTCCGCCGGAGTGGAAGTCGAACACGATGTCCGCCCGCGGCAACAATTCGCGCTGGAAATAGTCGGCGATCTTTTCCGTCACGCTACCGTCCGGCCGGCCAGGAAAGCTGCGGTTCATGTTGCCCTTGTCGATCGGCGAGGTGCGGCTGCCGGCGCGGAACGCCGGATAGTTCATCGCCGGCACGATGATGACGGTACCGGTGACATCCTTCGGGTCGAGCGTGCGGGCGAGCTCGTAGAGCGCCAGCGGGCCTTCATATTCGTCGCCGTGATTTCCCCCGGTGAGCAGCGCCGTCTGCCCCCTGCCGTTACGGACGACACAGATCGGAATCATCACCGACCCCCAGGCGGAATCGTCGCGGCTGTAGGGCAGGCGCAGGAAGCCGTGCTGGACACCGTCGCGCTCGAAATCGACCGTCGGCGTGATCGGCGATGGAGGCAGAGCTGACATCGGGCTCAATCCTTGACGAACAGCTTGCGCGGCACATTGGCCAGGCACTCGACGCCGGTCTCGGTGATCAGGATCGATTCGGTGATTTCAAGTCCCATTGTCTCGAGCCACAGACCCGTCATGAAATGGAAGGTCATGCCGGGCTTGAGCTCGGTGCGATCGCCGGGGCGCAGGCTCATCGTGCGCTCGCCCCAATCCGGCGGATAGGAAAGACCGATCGAGTAGCCGGTGCGGTTGTCCTTGACGATGCCGTACTTCTTCAGCACGGCGAAGAAGGCATTGGCGATGTCCTCGCAGGCATTGCCCGGCTTGGCGGCGGCAAGGCCCGCCTCCATGCCCTCGAGCGTCGCCTTCTCGGCGTCGAGGAAGGCTTGCGTCGGCTTGCCAAGGAAGACGGTGCGCGACAGCGGGCAGTGGTAGCGGTTGTAGCAGCCGGCGATCTCGAAGAAGCTGCCCTCGCCCGCCTTCATCGGCTGGTCGTCCCAGGTGAGATGCGGCGCCGAGGCGTCGGCGCCCGATGGCAAGAGCGGCACGATCGCCGGATAGTCGCCGCCGATGCCCTCAACGCCGCGCGTGCCGGCATCATAGATCTCGGCGACCAGATCGCATTTGCGCATGCCGACCTCGATCTTGTCGACGATACGCTGATGCATGGCCTCGACGATGCGGGCGGCCTTGCGCATATAGTCGATCTCGGTCGGGCTCTTCACGGCGCGCTGCCAGTTGACCAGCGCGGTGGCGTCGACGAAGCGGGCGTTGGGCAGATGCTTCTGCAGCGAGGCGAAGGCAGCCGCCGAGAACCAATAATTGTCCATCTCGACGCCGATGGTCAGCTTGTCCCAGCGGCGATCGGCAAGCACGCTGGCGAGATGGTCCATCGGGTGCCGCTCGGTCGACTGCACATAGTGATCGGCGTAGCCAATGATGTTGTCATGCGCGAGATAGGCGGTGCGCTTGGCGCCGTTGGCATCCTGGCCGCGGCCATACCAGACCGGCTCGCCCGAAGGCGGCACGATGACCGCCTGATGCACATAGAAGGACCAGCCGTCATAGCCGGTCAGCCAGGCCATGTTGGAGGGATCGCTGACGATCAGCAGATCGACCCGCTTGGCCTCCATGGCTTTCCGCGTCTTGGCAAGGCGATCGGCAAATTCGCTTCGCGAGAATTTCAGGTTTGGCTGCATTTTGTTGGTCCTCGTTTGTTGGGCCTCGCGGCCATATTCAGCTTTCGAAAATCGTTCCCGCCTTCGCTGCCCGCGCGCGGTCGCGGGCTAAAGTGGCGATCGCGGTGTCCTGCACGCCGGTGCCAGTGAGATCGGCGAGGGTGATGTCACCGGCCGATCGTCGTCCGTGCTTTTTCCCGGCGATGATCTGGCCGAGCTCGGTGACTTCCGCGTCGGCCGCCATCGCCCCTGCCTCGATGGCGTGGTGAAGCTCGCCCAAGCGCCGCGTCTGCTTCGCGCTGTCTGCGACATAGAGATCTGCCAGGCGAAGGATCGCCGGCGCGATCTCGTTCTTGTGCTCGGCATCCGAGCCCATCGCGGTGATGTGCTGGCCGGCCGAGACGAACCCGGCCTTGATCAGCGGCTCGGTCGAAGGCGTGGTGGTGACGATGATGTCGGCGCCCGCTGCCGTCCTCGCCGCATCCGGCTCGGCACGCACCATGATGCCCAGTCTCTCGCGCAAGCGGGCCGCGGTCGCCTCGGCCTTGGCCGCATCGCGCGCCCAGACGCGCGCCTCCGCGATCGGCCTGACGAGACGCAGCGCTTCCAATTGCAGGCCGGCCTGCAATTGGAAGCGCTGCGTCTCGTCAGGCCGATCGCGGA